>CAIJOE010000131.1 GCA_903822245.1 uncultured Actinomycetes bacterium | reverse complement strand
GACCACTCAAGGAGATTAGCATTGCAGCTCGCTCTGGAAGGGCGCTGATAATTACAGATTCTTCTGCTGAAAGGAGAGCTAATAACTCACTATTTTCCCGGGTGCCGGGTACTGCGCGAAGTGATGAAACATTTATAGTGCTGGTTAATTCAGAACTAGGGTTAGAGCCGTCGATAGGTGGAATCCTCATACTCACTCCCTTTCCCTACTTTGGAACCTTAAAAAACCTTTAGGTTCAACTAGAGGCTGACACTATTCTCTTACCAATCCTCGGTCAAGCCGTGATCGCTAGATATTGACCCGCAGAAAGCAAGCCAGAAATCTCTCCAGCCACTTCAATTTCAGCAATCCATCCTGCTCCATAAGGGTCTGAGTTGATTACCTCAGGACTCTTGTCTAAATCCGAATTGATCGCAACTATTTTGCCGCTAACTGGCGCATAAATTTCTGAAACGCTCTTAGTTGACTCAACTTCACCGCAAACTTTGTCTGCAAAAACCGAATCTCCAATTTTTGGCAGTTGAATATAGACGATGTCACCAAGTGCGCTTTGCGCAAAATCTGTAATCCCAACCCGAACAACGTTAGTCGCAGAAGTAGTTTCTACCCACTCGTGTTCTTTGGTGTATTGCAAATGACTTGGCACAGCTGACATATCTACTCCCCTAGTTCTTCCGCAAGACCTTAATTCCAGCCCGACTATATTCAATTCCTGTCAGAAGGTATAGCCCAATGCCCCAGATAGCAAAACTCCAGCCCAAAATGGTGCAGGCCCGTCCAATTCCATTCTCATCTGAGAGTAAGAGAAAGGGCAGGGCGTAGAGCAAGGAAAATGTCGCTGATTTTCCGAGAAAAGTTACTTCCAAAAGTCCTGCATCAGATTTTCTCATTCTAAACAAAATAACTGCGAGCCAAAGGTCACGACAGATTAGAATAATAGGAATCCAACTAGGAACTACATTTCTAATCGCTAGGGCGATAACTGTTGCTGCAATATATGCACGGTCAATGGCAGGATCTAGGGCAGCTCCCAGTTTGGATTCCTGTCCTAGCCATCTCGCTACTTTTCCATCCGCGTAATCTGTTACAGCCCCAATGGTAATAATTATGAAACTCAGTAATCCGTTATGCAGAGATAAATAGGTATATAGAAATGCTGGAATACAAAATGCCCGAACAAGAGTAATCACATTTGGGATTGTTAAAATACGACTATCCATATACTTACTCTCGCTCTTTAACCTTAACAACGACTTCAACCGGAGTGCCAGGGAATCCGAATTCTTCACGCAATCTACGTTCAATAAATCTTCGATAACTAGGTTCAACCCAGTCGCTAGCGAAGACCACAAACTTCGGCGGACAAACGGCAGCTTGGGTAGCAAAACGAATTTTTGGTTGCTTTCCGCTGCGCACTGGTGGTGGAGTTGCCGCAATCAAAGCTCCCAGGAAGGAGTTGAGTTTGCTAGTAGGGACGCGTTTTTCCCAAGAAGAGATTGCAGTTCGTAAGGCAGGAGCCAGGCGGTCTCGGTGCCAACCAGTTAAAGCCGAAACATTCACCCTTTGCGCCCAGGGATAGCGCTCTAGGTTACGTTCCAATTCCTTGTCGATTTGAATCTGGCGTTCCTCATCAACTAGGTCCCATTTATTTAACACAATTACCAGCGCTCTACCTGCTTCTTCAACCATTGTCACGATACGTAGGTCTTGCTCCGTCAAAGGAACTGAAGCATCCAAAACAACAACCGCTACCTCTGCCCGATCTAGCGCGGTTGCCGTTCTAAGTGATGCGTAATAATCCGTTCCACTATCTTGATTGGCTCGTTTACGTATGCCCGCAGTATCAATAAAGCGCCAAGTTTGATCACCAATCTCGATCAATTCATCGACTGGATCACGTGTGGTTCCAGCGGCGTCATCTACGATAACCCGCGATTCACCTGCGAGAATATTTAGCATGCTGGATTTTCCGACATTCGGGCGACCAACCAGAGCGATTCTTCTAAAACCATCATCAGCTTGCTCGCTACCAACCTCCGGCAATGATTTCACTAGGTAATCCATAAGGTCACCACTTCCGCGACCATGCAGAGCCGAGACGAATCGTGGTTCGCCCAAACCTAGGTTCCACAAAGCATGAGCGTCAGCTTCTTCCGAAGGACCATCAACTTTATTTGCCGCCAAAATAACTTTCTTCTTTGACTTACGTAGTAATTCCAAAAGCGAAGAATCTTCATCAAGAGCGCCTACTTGGGCATCTATGACAAAAAGTATTACATCGGCTTGGTGAATCGCTAATTCCGAACCCGCAGTAATCTTTTCGGAAATTCCCTCTGGTGACATTTCCCAGCCGCCGGTATCAATTAAAATAAACCTGCGACCGTTCCACTCCGCTTCATACTTGACGCGGTCTCTAGTTACGCCGGGAGTATCTTCAACAATCGCTTCACGTCTACCAATTATGCGATTAACCAAAGTTGATTTTCCAACATTTGGCCGGCCAATCACGGCAACTTTGGGTAAACCTAGAAGATTCTTTCGAGAAAGCCACTCCCAGATAACTTCCACTACCTCTTTAAGATCTAACTCTGTTGAATCTAATTCCAAGGCATCTTCGGCGGGCCTAAGTGGAGAGATCTTACGAGTTGAGTCAATCTGATCGCGATTACTCAGTGAATTTGCCACATCGGCAGAGCTTTGATTCTCAGCCATTTCAGCTTCACGGCGCAAAGCCCGAGCCTGCAAGTCAGCATAAAGAAATACCTTCAAAGCAGCATCCGGTGCTACCACTGTGCCAATATCTCGACCTTCAACAACAATTCCAGAAACCGAATCAGCAATTATTGCTCGCTGCATTTCTACTAAGTATGAGCGCAATTCTGGAATCTGACTAATTTGACTGACATTATCGGTAACGCGAATGCTTCTAATCTCAGAGGATATGTCTAGGCCACCACAATAGACTTTTGGATCTTTAGGGTCAGAGTTAAAAGTAATTGGTTCATTCTTTATGGCTGCAATTATTTGCCATCCTTCTTGCACATTTTCTTTTAACGAAAGCCACGTAGCCGCCCGATAGAGAGCTCCGGTATCCAAATATTTCCAGTTTGCACGAGTCGCTATAGCTTTAGCGGTGCTTGATTTTCCAGATCCACTTGGACCATCAATCGCTACTGTGATCCCGGCCATGGCTTAACCTTATCCTTGATTACCTTAGCCACTTAACAGTATCTATGTATTTAAGTCGATAAAGTACTTGCTACGAGCTTCTAGGCTCGTGTGCCAGCCACCCTTGTGACTCTAAATGCGCTTTTAATTTGGTTGCATCACTTTGTGAGAGCGCAAGTGTAATAAGTCCCATCTCTTGCCCCGGGCTATGTTCAAGTTCAAGATCTTCGATATTGACTTGGATATTTGCGCACTCTTCAAAAATTGCGGCGAGTTGACCAGGCTTATCATTAATAACAATAGGCAAAAAAGTGTAATCCCGTTTCTTAGCACCATGTTTACCTGGGATTAATTCACGACCATCATTTCCTTGACTGATAAAATTCTTGACACCAGAAATACTTTTCTGTTGCAAGTTCGCATTTAAATTTTGTAACCCTTGAATCAGTGAATTGATCCGTGGTTCTAACTCAGCAGCATTTGCGATCAGTAAACTTGCCCAAAGGGAGGCGTCTGAATCAGCCAATCTGGTCACATCACGTAGTCCTTGACCCGCCAAATCGAGGGCCCCAATTGGCTCCTTAGTGAGGGAACCAGCAAGTAATGAACTAAGAATTTGAGGTAAGTGCGAGACCGCGGCTATAGCCGAATCGTGTTGAGCCGGCGAAATCGAATAAGTGGTTGATCCAAGTAACTCCCCGACCTTTTTGGCTAACTCAATACTTTTCTGCGACGATCTTTGAGTTTTAGAGATTACCCAAGCTCGACCTTCGAATAGGTCTGCTCTTGCGCTTTGCGGGCCAGTTACTTCACGGCCAGCCATTGGATGAACAGCGCAAAAGTTCTTTGATAATGCTGGAAATTCTTCAACTTCTAGTAAAAGATTAGACTTAACACCACTAACTTCTATAAGAATCGCTTCAGGGTTCTGCTCAAATTCGTCTTTGAGTGTCTGCAAAATCGATTCCGGCGGTGTTGCCACAATTACCAGCTCTGGGGCATCAGTTACTTGTGAACCAATTAGGTCTTGGGCTAGGCGTAAATTTTTTTCATTATTATCCGAGACCGAAATTTCAACACCAAGATGCTTGAGTCGAAGTGCAATTGAGGTACCAATAAGGCCACACCCAACAATTTTTGCGCTTTTCAATCCTTGCATAGGGGTTACTTCGCCAAATCAGGTCGTAGGGCGCTTGCGCCCCGTAAATACACGTGCTGAATAGCATCACGCGGGAGTTCTGAGTAGGTATGGATCATAATTCGAACAGTCCGAGCCAGTGCCCCTGTCACGTCTAACTCCTGAGCACAAATTAAAGGAACACTCGCCAGGTCTAATGATCTAGCTGCTGCTGCTGGAAAGTCAGACTTTAAGTCCGGAGTGGCAGTGAATAAAATAGAGACCAAGTCTTGGTTTTCTACGCCATTGAGTTCCATCATCTGTTGAACTAACTCAACTACCGCAGAAGTCATCTCCTCGCTAGTGTCGACGGAGAGCTGCGTAGCGCCTCGAATGGCTCGTAGTTTCACCCGCATATAGTAACCAACTAGAGACGTCCCGCGTTTAAGGTTAAATGGTTTTCTCTTTTTAACATTTTATAGATTTATTTAGATTTACAAATGTCTACAAAATATTGCTATCCATCTGGGAGAAAGAAGCAATACTAATATATCGATTTTTATTTTCATAATTAAACACATAAAAACCGATAAATCGGTTGCAGCTTTTAAAGCACGTGTTGCAGTATCGCCCCTTAAACCTGGCTCGCAATAAGTAATTTTTACTACAATTTTTTCAGGTAACTCT
>CAIJOE010000130.1 GCA_903822245.1 uncultured Actinomycetes bacterium | reverse complement strand
GGCAACCCGCCAAGGTTTTCTTACGGCTAGTGAAGATTACCGTATTTAGTACTAGCCAAGAAATCGAGTAACTATTCAGGCAAGATAACAGGGACTTGGGTCATGAGTCCACCATCTATTACATAAGAGCTTCCAGTAATGAATGAGGACTTATCAGAGCACAAGAATCCAACTAATTCACCAATGTCATCAATAGTGGCCATGCGTCCGATTGGATGGGACTTGCCCCATTCTTCCAAGATTTCATCTTCACTTCTACCATCACTAAATGCTCTGGCTGAAGAACGAAGCATTGGTGTGTCAACCGATGCCGGAAGAATTGCATTACAACGAATCTGCTCATTTGAATGATCAAGGGCAATAGCTCGAGTTAAGGAATTAATTGCACCTTTAGAGGCAGCATATGCAACTACGCCCTTTTGATTCGCCAGTGATTGCACAGAAGAGATGTTTACAATCGCACCACCTTTGGCTTTGCGCATATATGGAATGGTGTATTTCGCAGTCAAATACATTGACTTTACGTTCACATCAAAGGTCTTATCCCAAGTTTCTTCTGAAGTATTTTCAGCCGTCCCATATGTCTGGATCCCGGCACAATTAACTAGATAATCGATCTTGCCGTACTTATCCCCAACTTCATTTACTGCTGCCTTAACCTGAGCATCTGAAGATACATCTACTTTGATACCGCTAATTCGATCTGCGTATGGAGCTAGTTGCTTTTCAGCACTTTCAAGTCCTGCTTGGTCCAAATCAAACATCACCACCCTCGCGCCATCAGCTAAAAGGCGCTTAGTACTGCCAAAACCAATTCCTTTGGCTCCTCCAGTGACTACTGCAATCTTCATCTATAGACTTCGCAACTTTGCGCCATTTGCTCTAACTTCTTTGAGGTTTCTAGCCCCTGTTAGTGCCATGCCATTGACTAATTCACGACGCATCAATTCAATAACTCTGTTTACTCCCCGCTCACCGTCAGCCATGATTCCATAAAGATAAGCCCGGCCGATAAATACTGATTTAGCACCAAGTGCAATTGCTGACAGGACATCAAGGCCTGACATCACTGCCCCGTCAATATAAACATCTACCCTCTTTCCAACCGCCTTTACCACCTCAGGCAAAATCTCAAGTGGTACTGGGCCACGATCTAGCTGGCGACCACCGTGATTTGAAAGGATGATTCCAGAGACACCAAGCTTGGCTACTTCTTTAGCATCTGCAACACTTTGAATTCCTTTAACAATTATCGGGCCATCCCAAACTGATTTGAGCCACTTGATATCTGCAAAGGTAGTGGCAGGATCAAAAATAAGACCAGCTAATTCAGATAGGGGTTTATCCCATCCACGGAATGCCGCAAATTCTAACTTTCCAGTCGTAAATAGATTTAGCCACCAGATTGGTTTGCGGGCAATTGCTAGAACAGTGTTAAAACGAATCTTTGGTGGAATGGTTAAGCCATTTCGGTTATCACGATATCGAAGTCCTGAAACTGGCGTGTCAACTGTGAGAATCAGCGCTTCAAAACCTGAGTCCCTTGCTTGCTTAATTACAGCAAGTGAATCTTTACGGTTCTTCATTACATAGAGTTGGAACCACTTTCTGGCTCCTGGGACTGCGGCTGTTAATTCTGCTGGAGATGTGGTTCCCATCGTTGATAACGAGTAAACCAAATTTTGTTCATATGCCACATTTGCTACGGCTGGTTCACCAACGTGGTGCATTAGGCGGGTGTATCCGGTAGGGCTAAAAATGATTGGTAGGTCTACCTTCTTGCCTAAAATTATTTCTGAAGTATCAACCGATGACACATCTCGAAGCACTTTTGCATTTAGTTCTACGCGGCCCCAGGCATCACGAGATCTAGAAAAACTTATTTCATCGACTGCCGAACCTTCAACGTAATCAAAGACGACTTTTGGGACCCGCTTCTTTGCGATCTTGGCTAATTCGTCCACATTCTGGGCTCTAGCTAGCTTTGCCTTATAAGGATTTAATGAAGGCAGTTTAAAATCGATTAGAGACCAGAAATATGGCAGGCTTGGAAAACTTCGCCTGCTTCTAATCATGGCGCTAATTTACCCTACAATTACCTTTGAGTGAATAGAAAATAGGGAGTTATTTAGTGGCCGATTCAAGTTTCGATATCGTTTCTGAAGTAGATCGGATGGAAGTAGATAATGCTTTCAATCAAGCCGATCGTGAAATTTCTACCCGTTTTGATTTCAAGAATACTGATAGCAAGATTGAAAAATCTGGCGATAAGATTCTAATTGAGGCCCAGTCAGAAGAAAAAGCAAAAGCAATTCTTGAAGTATTTAAAGACAAGCTTGTGAAGCGAACAGTTTCGCTAAAGCACCTAGAATCAACAGATCCAGAGTTAAGTGGAAAGATCTATAAGATTGTTTGCACCCTTAAAGAAGGCATTTCTACTGAGAACGCAAAGAAGATTGCCAAGAAGATTCGTGATGAGGGTCCCAAGTCAATTAAGACTCAAATCCAAGGTGAGACCCTACGTGTCACCTCCAAAGATCGCGATGATTTGCAGACCACTATTGCCCTGGTTAAAGCCGGCGAATGGGACTTTGCAGTTCAATTTACGAACTTTCGCTAATAGATGAGTAGATACCAAAAAGGTTTAATTTTCGGATTTACTTCTTACACAATCTGGGGTCTATTCCCGCTTTATTGGCCATTACTTAAGCCAGCTAATCCAATGGAAATTGTTTCCCACCGTGCCGTATGGTCGCTGATAATTTGTTTAATAGCCGTGGGGATCGGAAAGCAGTTTAAAGAAACCCTCGCAATGCTTCGCAACCCAAGAATTGCACTTCGCTTTGCCGTAGCCGCCTTCTTTATTTCCGTTAACTGGTTAACCTATATTTACGCGGTAAATCACCAACAAATTGTTGAAGCTTCTCTTGGTTACTACATGCAGCCGATTCTTTTAGTTGGAATGGGAATAATTTTTTTCAAAGAATCAATGCGTAAAATTCAATGGGTTGCTTTCTTTTTTGCTGTGCTTGGTGTTGTGGTTTTAACAGTCGATTTTGGCCGCATCCCTCTAATCTCATTCTTGCTTGCTATCTCTTGGTCAACCTATAGTCTGGTAAAAAAGAAACTAAATCTAGGAGCCCTCCAGGGCTTAGCAGTTGAAACCTTTATCTCACTTCCAGTTTATGGTGGATATCTTCTTTGGTTAGCCGCCCATGGAACAGGGCAATTTGGCCAAAAATCTGGACTTTCAATTCTCTTAATTGGCGCAGGTGTCGTTACTGCAGTTCCGCTACTCCTATTCAATGGTGCCACAACAAGAATTCCTATGACCATGCTTGGGTTATTTCAGTACTTAACCCCAACTCTGCAATTCGCTATTGCGGTATGGGTGCGTCATGAACCAATGCCAACTGGACGTTGGCTTGGATTTGTAATTATTTGGATTGCTTTGATTACTTTGGGATATGACTTATTTAAATCAGGCAGAACGAGTAATAACAGCGTCGCTGAGTTCGACTAAAGCGCTCTTCGCTTTTCCTTCAGGAAGTACTTCAAGATGTTTTCTTGCTTCAGCTGCATATTTCCTAACAATTTCTTTAGATTGATCCATTGCCTTGTGAGTTCGTAGCGTCGCAAGGGTGCTCATCACAATTGATTCATCAGTTATTGGAGCGGATAAAATCTTTTTTAGCTCAGTATCTGCTGGATCATTTGATTCTAGTATTTGTAAAGTAACAAGCGTTGGAACACCTTCGCGAAGGTCAGTACCAGGTGTCTTACCTGACTGGCCTGATGTGCTTTCAATATCTAGTATGTCATCGGCTAATTGAAAGACAATTCCAATAGCTTCACCAAAGAGGGTAAGGGCATCGGTCACTTTTGGATCAGCGCCAGAGATAAGTGCACCGTATCTAGCACTTGCCGAAAGAAGTGAAGCTGTTTTATCAGCAATTACATTTATATAGTGGTCTGTTTTACTCTTACCGTTTGTATGGCCTTGTGTTTCAGTGATCTGACCAATTACTAAACGCTCGAAGGTTAGGGCTTGTAGACGAACTGCTTCTGGGCCAAGATCAGCAAGTAATTGAGATGTCTTGGCAAATAGGTAATCACCGGTCAAAATTGCGACGGTATTGCCCCACCGATTATTTGCACTTTCCACCCCGCGACGAAGTGGTGCTTCATCCATTACGTCATCGTGATACAAAGTGCCCAGGTGGGTTAGCTCGCAGACAACTGCTGCCTCTTTAATTCCTTTTGCTTTTGGATTACCAAATTGAGCCGCCAATAAAACCATCAGCGGACGAAGGCGCTTGCCACCAGCATCTACCAAGTGCCTGGAAGTTTCGATAACAAGTGGATATTTACCTTCGATTGCATCACGCAGAAATACTTCGACTTCAGCCATCCCGGCGAGGAGATCAGATTCCAGACCTGGATCTAAATTTGGGATCCCTAGGCTCGACATGGAGTAAGGCTAGCGGGTAAAGAGCGCAAAAGTATTTGTGGCATTAAGGATAAGTGATGGGAACACGCCCAAAACAATCGTCACAATCGCACAGATAGTAATTGCTAGGCGAGTCATTGCAGATGGGATGACTACTGAAACTGAATCGTTTGTTGGGTCCTGGAAAAACAGCATCACAATCACGCGTAGATAGAAGAAGATCGCAACCGCACTTGAGAGCACGCCAGCAACTGCTAGATAGATATTTCCAGATTCATAGGCAGCAGAGAAGATGGCAAACTTTCCAATAAATCCAGCAGTCAGTGGAATTCCACCAAAGCTAAGCAAGAACAACCCAAAGATTGCAGCAGTTAAAGGTGATTTCTTACCTAAGCCAACCCAGCGATTTAGATCTCCTACTTCACCAGCAGAATCGCGAACCAAGGTAACAATTCCAAAGGCGCCAATTGTGGCAAAACCATAAGCAACAAAGTAGAAGAGTGCTGCAGATAGTGCATGATTATTTAGCGAGACCACAGCGGTCAAAATGAATCCAGCATGAGCGATAGAAGAAAATGCGAGCATGCGCTTTACATCGCGTTGTGAAATAGCAGCTATTGCGCCAAAGAACATGGTGATTACTGCAACTACCGCGATCATTGGTTTCCAGCTCCACGAAGCACCATCTAGTGCAACATAGAAAATACGTAGGGTGGCGCCGAAAACCGCAGCCTTGGTGCAAGCAGCCATAAAGCCAGTGATTGGCGTTGGGGCTCCTTGATAAACATCTGGGGTCCAAGAGTGGAATGGAACCGCGCCTACTTTGAAAAGTAACCCTACTGAAAGCAAGGCAATGCCTAGTAGTAGGAATATGTTGTTATTTCCAGCAGTGTGAATTGCAGAAGCAATTCCATTTAGTGTCAGTGTTCCTGAGTAGCCATAGAGGAAAGCTGAGCCCATTAGAAAAAAAGCGGAAGAAAAGGCACCAAGTAAGAAATACTTAAGGGCTGCTTCTTGTGAGAGCAATCTACGGCGACGAGAAAGTCCAGCCATCAAATAAAGCGGTAGTGAAAGCATTTCCAGTGCCACAAAGAGCGTCACTAAGTCCGTTGCAACTGGAAAGAGCAACATTCCTGCAATAGCAAATAGAGTTAGTGGGAAGATCTCAGTTTGCTGCTTACCAGCAATAATTGCTGCGCTCTCCTGGGTTGAACCAGGAACGGCGGAAGCTTGCGCCGTGAAATTATCTGTATCGGCAATTAGTAATAGGCCAACTAGTGAAAGTAAAAGAATTGTTCCCTGAATATAGATTCCAGCGCCATCGATTGAAACTGAAAGCACTGCTGCCCCTGAAGAGCCACTTTGGCGAATTCGAATTACTTGGATAAAAGCAGCAGCAACAGTAATTAGCGCTAGTCCGATTTGAACACCAGTGCGACGAGCACGGCCAAGGAACGCTTCGACTAGCACGCCAATTAATGCGCCACCTAAAACAATCAGAATCGGGGCAAGTAGCGCGTAATCTAATTTAGGAGCATTCAAGGTTACTTACCTGCCTTAGCAACTGGATCTGAAACCCCAACATTTTGCATGATCACTGCAGTAGTTGGGTTAATGGCATGAAGCACGGGCTCTGGGAAGAAACCTAGAACTACCAAGATTGCAATTACTGGAGCGATGGCAATCTTCTCGCGAAGATTTAGATCAGTAAGAGATTCATTACCCGGCGTAGTCTCACCGTGCAGAGTTCGCTGAACTACAATTAAAACATAAAGCGCAGCGAGAACAATTCCAGTTGTTCCCAAAATTGCTGCAACTGGATATTTCCCAAAAGAACCGACTAGAACTAGGAATTCGCTAACAAAGCTTGAAAGTCCAGGAAGAGCAAGAGCAGACATTCCAGCTAAGAAAAAGGACCAAGCCATAACTGGGCTAACGCGTTGCAACCCACCGAAGTCTGCAATTTGCGACGAGCCACGGCGTTTAATCATCCAGCCAGAAACTAGGAATAGGGCGGCGGTTGAAAATCCATGGTTGACCATATAGAAAGCGGCACCAGAGATTCCCTGCGATGTCATCGCAAAGATACCGAGGGTAATAAATCCAAAGTGAGAAATCGAAGTAAATGCAATCAATGAATTAATATCCTTTTGGCCAATTGCTAGGAATGCGCCGTAAAGAATTGAAATTACAGCCAAAGTAATAATTACTGGGGTGAAAGTTTTGGTGGCATCTGGGAAAAGAGTCATGCAAAAACGGATCATTCCGTATGTACCGATCTTGTCTAGAACACCAAGTAGCAAGGTGGAAGTTCCAGCAGTTCCTGCTTTAGCAGCATCTGGTAACCATGTATGGAACGGCCAAAGTGGAGCCTTGATTGCAAAGGCAATAAAGAATCCTAGGAAGAGCCAGTTCTGGGTTGGCTTATCAATAGTTAAATGTGAAAGTTGAGTTAGATCAAAACTTCCACCAATTTGATTGGTTGAGATTACATACAAACCAATTACAGCAGCCAACATTAGGAGTCCACCAAAAAGGCTATAAAGCAAGAACTTCATTGCCGCAGCTGCGCGTGCCCCACGGCCATAACCACCAATAAGGAAATAGACCGGGATTAGCATTGCCTCAAAGATCACATAGAAGAGGAATATATCGGTGGCAGCAAAGACCCCGATCATCATGGTTTCTAGAATTAGCAGCAAAATATAGAAAGTCTTAACACTCCAACGTCCACCTTCAGATTCATTCCAACCTGCTAGAAAAACGATCGGAACCAAGATTGTGGTCATAAGAATCAAAGTAAGTGCTATTCCATCAATTCCAACTGCATAATTAATATGGAAGTTAGCGATCCATTTATGGGATTCCACAAACTGGAAGCCACCTTGTGAGGTGTTGAACTTAAGGGCCATCAAAATAGAAACCAGTGCGACCGCTACTGAAGTGGCAAGAGCAACTTGCTTAGTCAACTTTTCATTGCTCTTTGGCAAGAATGCAACGGCAAGTGCGCCGACTAGTGGGAGTAACCCGAGGACAGTTATAAAACTCATAGGGTTACCAACCAAACTGTTGCAATTAAGGCCAGGACGCCGAGAACCATAATCAGCGCATAGCTACGAACATATCCGTTTTGGATCTTGCGCATTGATGTAGAAGTAATAGCAATTACTGCTCCAAAACTGCGAACAATGCCATCGATGATCTTGTTATCAGTAAAGATCAAACCACTTGTGAGCTTTTGTCCAGGACGCATAAGAACGGCTTCATTAAAGGAATCTTGATAAAGATCTTTGCGAGCAGCTCGTGTAAATACTGAAACCT
>CAIJOE010000129.1 GCA_903822245.1 uncultured Actinomycetes bacterium | reverse complement strand
CACCTGCTTCACCGGTGCAATCCTTGGAAATAGCTGCAATAGCAACTGAAACCGGATTACCTGTGACGGTCAAGGTATTTCCATATTGATCGGCGCCTTGAATAACTTCAGTATCAATACCAACAGCAACTGTTACGCCAGTCTTGATTTCACCGGTACGTAGCTTTACTGAGATTGTTACATCTGGGTCAAGGTTGGTTGCATACTTAGCATTTGCTGACTGACCAGCAAGGTTAACCTTGTTGCTGGCATCAACTAATACTGGGTTCACATCAACAAATGAGTGGTTTACAAACTCGTTTGCTGCCTTGGCATCGACATATAGACCGTCGTATCCAAGTGAGTTAAGACCAAGAGAAGCCCAGTTTGAAACAGTCCAACGACCAGAAAGTGCACGGCCTGCTGAAACTGTTGAAACATTTACTGAGGCAGTATCTGGTGCCACAGCTGTTGAGGTATCAACAGGAAGGGCAGCAACTTGTGCTGGTACTAGATCGGAAAGACCAGGAACAACCCAGTTTTGAACTAGGTATTGCTCAAGGATCCACTTTGGGAAAAATAGTGGAGCGGTCTTTGAGAAAGTCTTTGCCTTTGCATCATAGGTTGAACCTTGCGCAGGTTGTAATTGTTGCTTTGTTAGATCTGAAAGATCGATAAAGGTCTGTGATGTCATGAACTTGATGCTGTTAGCTGCATCTGTTGCCGCAGCTTGCCATTGAACATCTTTTAGTTCACCATCTTGAACGATTAGAACAGCGCCCTTGAAGCAATCAGTACGAAGCTTTTGTACTTGCGTCTTAGTTGCTTGGTCATAACAAGTCCAAGTTTGATTCCAAGCATCCATTGGCTCGGTGGTATCCCAAAGCTTTGTCTTGGCATCATACTTTGCGCCAATTGTTGGCATATTTGGAGTTCCGATAAGTGCTGAACCATCCATGTATGAAGCAGTTCCGCTTAAGTAAATATCACGAACGTGGCCAGGTGCCCACCAAGAAGTATTTGTTACGCGACCCTTGGCATCGATTGTTGCCATTGGCGCCATTACTTCACCATCGGTTGCTTTAGCAGCAGGTGCTGCTTGACCTGATGGAACCCAAACAAGTGGAATCTGACGACCGCGAGCATCTGTAACAACTACAGAGTCAACGCAATATGTTCCTGGTGAAACAGAACATGCTGGCCAAGTTGCTTTTGGAACGCGAAGTGCAGCTCGAGCTGGTGAGAGTCCACCAACCAAGAGACTGGCGATCGCAGCTAGAGCCAGGGCTCTAGCAATATTTGTTTTCTTCACTTTTCCCCCAAGAGATAAAGACCTGGCCAAAGATTGGCCATACATGTCTAACCGTAATCGGGGGGTGTATTTATGCGCTAGAGCAAGAGATTAATATCTGAATAATCTTATTTTGGGACGGTTAAGAACCAATTCCACTGCCACGAGGAGTCCTGGCCCACGCTCATTCCACCTTTTAATTCAGGGAAAGAGAAGACCAAGAGGCTGGTGGCCCCAGGGGTGACAGTTGTGGGTCTGGAATATGAAACTAGCGGGCTGTGATCAGCAAAGATCGCTAAGGCTGGTGAAATGGATACTAAGTCCTCAGTGTTGTTCTTAAGGGCCAAAACCCAAGTAGTTGGGCATTGTCCAGAAGGACAACGCTGCCAAGAAATCTTTAAACCTTGCGCAGTTAAACCACCGAGAGTGTCGCCAATTCCTGCTGCTTTTGAAATTGCACCTAGATCTCCAATTGATTGCTCCCATGTGAGTGGGTAATCAGAAATCAAACCAGAAATTGAAGAAGGCTCTAGCGCACTTGAATCTTTAGAACCAATTGCCCCGTTGTTCACGCTAACAGCTAGTGAAGTCTTCTTAGAGGAATCCTTAACAATTGCGTAGGTCAAGCCTGAAACTATTGCCAAGGAAAATACCAAAGTCACTGCAATTATTACGCGCTTGATCTTGCGGCGGCGCACTTTTGCAAAGACAATCTGGGAAAGATCGCGGTTTTCTAAAACACCAAGTGCCATCCAGTTTATTTCACGGCGGATTAATGGATCGATATCACTCATTATTCTTCCACCACCTCTCCATAAACAACTTCGGTCTCACTTCTTATCTCACCAAAAATTGAAGGTGAAGATATCGACTTCTTGATTGATTTCTCAAATTCTGGAACTAAGTCTAGGTGGGCGGCAACTGCAGCTTTCCCACGAGCAAGGTGGGAGGCGGCTGTGCCCAT
>CAIJOE010000128.1 GCA_903822245.1 uncultured Actinomycetes bacterium | reverse complement strand
CTAGATTATTTTTTGAAGGTTATTGGAACTGCAATATCAAAGCTTCGATCATCTGATCTTGTGTGGTCTGCCCTTACATAAATAGCGCACGCGATCTTGCGACAATCTAATTTGCCAATCATTGGTGAGACTCGAATTGTGTAAGAAAATCGGCCGCCAGGAAGATATTCCTTTGCCAGCCCCACGCCATACGGTGGTGGATTTGAAGAGATCCAGATAGATGAGCCAGTTGCACCCGTCTTATCGATCCCACCACCACAAGGTGTCGGAAGTTCGACTTTCTTAACTATCTTGCAAAGTGCTAAATAAATTCCAACAGTCTCATCAAAGTGAGAGCCAGTAATAGTTAATTTATCGCCGGTGTTTATCGAAGAAGTCTTTGAAACCGTAAGGATGGCGCCATTTGAGGATTTAACTGATGCCGCACTTGCCATAGATGTGCCAATAAGTGCCATCACGGCAGTTAATAACAAGATTTTCTTTAGCACGAGGTGAATATAGCCAGCCCTAACTTACTTCGCGCAGACAGATCTTTATCCTATGTCGGAAAAGTTAATGTGATAATTCGCAGATGAAACGGCTCATTCCAATTACATTAGCCGCACTTCTTTTAACTGGCTGTGGATCACCTGTGAATGCAACACCAAGTGTTGGGCCATCACAGATTAAGCTCCCGATAGTTTCTAGCGGAGAGATGCCAAAATACAAACGAGTTGTTGCTCTTGCAGATGGAAGCGCTGAAATTGTGGCTTCCCTCGGCTTTAAAGATTATTTGGTCGGAAGAGACATCGCTTCAACAATGCCAGAATTAAAAAATATCCCGGTCGATACCGACGCCCATCAAGTTTCAGTTGAAAGAGTATTAACCCAAAAGCCAGATTTGATATTAATTGATTCAAATACAAGCCCAACTTCTGCCCTTAATACCTTAAAACAAACTGGTATAAAAATTGTCAGCATTCCTAGTTCCTTCTCGCTAGCAAACATCCCAGTTAAAGAAGCCGCTATTGCCAATGCTCTCGGAGTTATGAAAGCTGCCGATCTACTTAAAAGGGATTTAGTAAGTGCCACATTTGCACCCTCTCAAACAAAAGTTGTTTTTCTTTATTTGAGAGGCACGGCATCAATCTATTTGGTGGGAGGTAAGGGATCTGGAGCGGATTCAATTCTTGAAAAAATAGGTGTGCGAGATGTTGGGGCTGAAAATCTTAAGACTCCATTCACAGCGCTCTCTGCAGAGGCTCTGATAAAAATGAATCCGGATGTAATTTTGCTTATGACGAAAGGTCTAGATTCAGTTGGTGGAATTTCTGGCTTGGTTTCGCTACCGGGAATTGCCCAGACAAGTGCTGGCAAAAGGCGTGCAATTGTCACAGTAGATGATTCACTCTTACTTTCATTTGGCCCAAGAACGGCTCCAATGCTCCCACTACTGCGCAACGCAATAGATAAGGTTGCTAAATAATGAAGCGTGCTTGGCTCTATTTATTGATGACTTCGATACTTTTGGGACTTTTCTTTCTTTCCCTTCAAGTAGGTGTTGTTCATTTACATTCTTCAATCTGGGATTTGATCGGTAAACATGACGGTGTTGATGCCGCCACTGTTTGGGAAGTTAGATTCCCAAGAGCCATGGGCGCTGTTATTGCTGGCGCGGCGCTAGGAATCGCTGGCGCACTTTCTCAAGGAATTTTTAGAAATCCACTTGCTGAACCTGCCTTGATTGGATTAACCAGCGGATCAATTCTTGGAACTATTGCAGTCATATCTTCTGGCATGGCTGCTTTCGGTTCTCGAACAAATGTTGAATCAGCAATTTTATTCGCTGCCTTATCAGCCTTTCTTGTCTATTGGATCTCACCAAGTAAAGGATTCGGTTTTCTAATTACTGGAATAGCAATATCAGCAATTTTGATCGCGATCTCGGGCTTACTTATATCAATTTCTGCCAGGCCGGGAATTCAATCGCTCTCGTTCTGGAATTTTGGTTCGCTTTCCCTGCTAAGTTCGCACACAGTTCGGGTAATCGCTCCATTTTGCGAATTCGGATTTATTCTTGCCCTTTTTGTTTCCCGGCGCCTTGATATCTATTCACTTGGTGAAAGTTCAGCCCATTACTTAGGCCAAAACCCAAAGCGCACGAGAGCACTTGCAATAATTGCCTTAGCTTTCCTAATAGGCCCCGTTGTAAGCGCTGTGGGAACAATCGCATTCGTTGGACTTTTAGTTCCCCACATTGTTCGACTATTAGTCGGCCCGGGCCATAGAAAGGCTTTGACCTATAACGCGTTTGTTGGGGCAATACTTCTTTTGATTGCTGACTTATTAGCAAGGATGCTATTCCAACCTCACGAAATACCGCTTGGTTTAATCACTTCAATTATTGGTGCCCCGGCTCTAATTATTCTTTTGCGTGTAAAGAACTCGCAGTGGGTGGCTCATGATTAATCTAGAAAAAGTATCTTTCTACCGGGCAGATAAATTAATTATCGATGATTTTGATGGGCAACTAAATTCAGGTGAATTAGTACTACTCACTGGAGCAAACGGCGCTGGTAAATCAACCCTGATCCAGCTAATTGCTGGGGTATTGAAGCCAAATGGTGGCCGTATAACTTTTAATGGCAAAGATTTATCTGAGATAAATTGTAAAGATCAAGCGCTTTTGCGTTCAGTCTGCCCACAACGCCGTGACTTCCACCTAGCTTTCAAAGTAAAAGACTTGACCGAACTTCTTCCGGCACAAAGGCGCTCATTTGCTCTTCAAAATATAATTGAGGCGCTAGAGCTAGATAAGTTGATGCATCTTCCAGTTATTCAACTCTCACTTGGAGAACAACAACGAGTTAGCCTGGCTATTGCGCTAGTTCAAGAGTCAAACTTTTATTTATTAGATGAGCCATTTAGTGCGCAAGATTCGCAAAGCATTATTAGAATAATCAAATTACTTAAATCAATTGCAAATGAAAAAGGAGTGCTAGTTATCAGCCATAGCGCTGAAAACCTACACTCCTATTTCGATCGGGAAATTAAGCTTTCTTAAATCTAGCTTTCTTACCTGCGGCAGTCTTCTTAGGTCCGCCAGCTGATTTACGAGCAATG
>CAIJOE010000127.1 GCA_903822245.1 uncultured Actinomycetes bacterium | reverse complement strand
CTAGTAGTTGGTATTCAAGATCTTGGCGGCGCTGGGCTTTCTTGTGCTGCTTCTGAACTAGCCTCTGCTGGCTCAGGTGGTATGGAGATCCAACTAGATAAAGTCCCGCTGCGCGATCCTTCACTATCCCCTGAAGAGATCTTGATGAGTGAATCTCAAGAGCGCATGTGTGCAATTGTTGAGCCAGCAAACATCAAACAATTTATGGCTATTTGTAAGAAGTGGGATGTTACTGCAACTGTAATAGGTGAAGTAACAACAGGTGAGCGACTTCTTATTTCATTTAATGGTGAGCTAATCGTAGATGTTCCACCACGCACTGTGGCCCACGATGGTCCGGTTTATAATCGCCCGATTCAAAAGCCGGAATATATTGCAAAGCGCCAAGCAAGTGAAATAAATATTCCGATGCCCACAACTTCTAGTGAAGTTAAAGAAGCAATCTTGAAATTAATTGCCGCACCAAACATTGCCGATAAATCTTGGGTCACATCTCAATATGACAAGTATGTTCAAGGAAATTCAGTCCTAGCCCAACCAGAAGATTCTGGAATGATTCGAATCGATGAGAAGACAAACCTAGGTGTGGCAATTTCTACCGATGCCAATGCTCGTTGGTCATACCTAGATCCGTATGAAGGTGTGAAGCTGGCTTTAGCTGAAAGTATGCGAAATATCGCAACAACTGGGGCAAAACCACTGGCCGTTACTAACTGCCTTAACTTTGGTTCACCAGAAGATCCTGGAGTTATGTGGCAATTTGCCGAGACTGTTCGCGGCTTGGCCGATGCTTGTTTAGAACTTGGATTACCAGTTACTGGTGGAAATGTTTCCTTCTATAACCAGACTGGAAGTGTGGCAATTTTGCCAACCCCAGTAATTGGAGTTCTTGGTGTAATTCAAGATGTAAGAAAGCGCACGAGGATGGGATTTGAGAAAAAAGACTTAGATATTTATCTAATAGGCGCAGTTGATTCAAATATGTCTGGCAGTGAGTGGGCCTACCTACATGGTGAGATTGGAAACTTTTCACCAAAATCAGATTTGGCAATGGAGGCAAGACTTGTTGAGTTCTTGCTTGAAGGACAAATAATATTTGAGGCAGCTCACGATGTTTCAAATGGTGGCCTAGCAGCAACACTTACTGAGAGTGTTCTTAAGAACAAAATCGGCGCAAAGGTGGAGTTAGAAAATATTGCGGTGGCGCTATTTTCAGAAACCCCTGGAAGAGTTGTTGTGGCAATTGATGAATCAAGTACAAATGAAATTATTGCTCTAGCCGGCAAATATCAAATCCCGGTAACCAAAATTGGTAAGACCGGTGGAAATGATCTAATAATCAATGATGCACATATTTCTCTTACCGAACTCTCTAAAGCCCACACCGAAACATTTCCGAAGTTATTTGGCTAAAAGATGCGAGATCCAGAGCTAATGCGCCAAGTTAAAGAGATCCTTGCGCAAATTTCCAAGATCGCACCAGGTCACGCAGTTGAACTTCGAATTCCTCCTTACTCGGCAATCCAATGTGTCGAAGGACCAAAGCACACCCGGGGAACGCCACCTAATGTTGTGGAGATGAACGCGCAGTCTCTTATTGCGCTAAGCCAAGGGACTCTGACTTGGAGTGAGGCAATCTCTGATGGGAGCGTTCATGCATCTGGTGAGCGCAGCGATATCTCAAACCTATTTATCCAACTCATGGGTAGAAACTAGGATTAACTCATGACCCGGCGCCCCGATGGAAAACTAACCTTTGAATTATTTGATGGTGAAAGCGCCCCGCAAGATGAATGTGGAGTTTTTGGTGTTTGGGCCCCTGGTGAAGAGGTCGCAAAGCTAACGTTTTATGGGCTCTATGCGCTGCAACACCGCGGTCAAGAATCAGCTGGTATTGCAACTTCAGATGGTGAGCGAATCTTTGTATATAAAGATATGGGCCTTGTCTCACAGGTATTTACCGAAAATGATTTGGCCACATTAACTGGCGATTTAGCAATTGGTCATTGTCGCTATAGCACCACTGGTTCATCGACCTGGAATAACGCGCAACCAACTCTTCGGGCAACAAACCACGGAACTTTGGCCCTTGCCCACAATGGAAATCTGACTAACACTGGCGACCTAGCTGAAGTACTTTCCAAAATTGATACTGATGCCAAAAATCATGGCAACCATGCCACAACTGATACTGAAATTATGACCGCACTTATCGCCGCGCAAGAGGGCAAGAACTTTGAATCTTCGGCAATGGCAGTTCTTCCAACTCTTAAAGGTGCTTTCTCAATTGTCTTTATGGATGAACACACTCTTTATGCCGCGCGAGATGCTCACGGAGTTCGCCCACTTGTTATTGGAAAACTAGAACATGGTTGGGTTGTGGCCTCAGAATCAGCTGCACTAGATATCGTGGGAGCATCTTTTGTTCGCGAAGTTGAACCAGGTGAATTTATTGCAATCGATCAACAAGGTCTTCGCTCACATAAGTGGGCCGAGCCAACTCCCAAAGGTTGCATCTTTGAATATGTTTATTTAGCCCGGCCAGATACTTCAATTGCTGGACGAAATGTTCATGCAACTAGAGTTGCTGTTGGCGAGCAACTAGCCAAGGAACATCCAGTAGAAGCTGATTTAGTTATTCCGGTTCCTGAATCTGGCACCCCGGCTGCAGTTGGCTATGCCAAGGCATCTGGTATTCCATATGGCGCAGGACTTGTTAAGAACTCATATGTTGGTAGAACTTTCATCCAACCATCACAAACTATTCGCCAATTAGGTATTCGCTTAAAGCTAAATCCGCTTCGTGAAATAATTGAAGGTAAGCGGATCGTAGTTGTGGATGATTCAATCGTTCGTGGAAATACCCAGCGTGCATTAGTTCGAATGCTTCGCGAAGCAGGAGCACTTGAAATACATGTGCGCATCTCAAGTCCCCCAGTTAAATGGCCTTGTTATTACGGTATTGACTTTGCCTCCCGGGCAGAGCTAGTTGCCGCGGGCCTTGAGGTTGAAGAGATTAGACGCTCAATCGGGGCTGATTCATTGGGTTATGTCTCAATGGAAGGTCTAGTTGCTGCCACCACAATAGCTAAAGACAAATTGTGTATGGCCTGCTTCACCGGGCAATATCCAATTCAAATACCGTCAGATCTATCTGCTGGAAAGAACTTATTAGAAGTTGTGAATAGATTCGAATGAGCCCAGCATGAGTACCTACCAAGAAGCCGGTGTTGATATTGATGCGGGAGATCTCGCAGTTCAATTAAT
>CAIJOE010000126.1 GCA_903822245.1 uncultured Actinomycetes bacterium | reverse complement strand
TGGGCTTCTTGTAGTTCGTTAATCACACTTGCCCAGAGTTTTTGTGGCCGGCCAACCCACTGAATTTTGACCCCTAAGTCATTCATTTCATCACGGCGCCTTCGCAATACGTCACGATTAAATCCCATCAAAAAGCGCACTTCTTCGGCAGATCTGCGCCAATTCTCGGTAGAAAAAGCATAGGCACTTAATTCTTTGACTCCGATTTGAATTGCGCCCTGCACAACATCAAAAAGTGCTTTCTCCCCCGCTTCATGTCCCGCAGTCCTAGGTAGGCCACGCGCTTTAGCCCAGCGACCATTGCCATCCATCACAACTGCAACGTGATTTGGAATTTGATCTGCTTTTAGCTTTGGAATTGCCACGATCAGATTCTCTCAACTAATGACAGGCTACGTAAACCTCGTTCAAGGTGCCACTGCAAATAAGCGGCAATCAAACCTGATGCTTCGCGTCTAGATTTCACATCACTATCTACTGCGCCAACCCACTGGCCAGTAAGTAGGTCTGCCATTAACTGCAATGTCTCTGGGGTTGGAGTGGCAGCAGCTGAAGGTTTGCAATCAGCACAAACCGATCCTCCGCCCACAAGTGAGAAGTATTTGTGTGGCCCTGGTTTATCACATCTAGAACAAAGGGTCATCGATGGGGCAAATCCGGCTACTGCCAAAGACCTAAGAAGATAAGCATCAAGTATTAATGATGAGTCATAAGTTGCATATGCAAGAGCGCGAAGGGCGCCAACAACTAAATTAAACTGTTGAACTGCTGGTTCATGCTCGTTTTCAGTAAAGCGCTCTGCAGCTTCCAAAATGGAATTAGCAGTAGTCCAATTCTTATAATCTGCAGATAGTGCTTGTCCAAAGTTCTCAATTGAGGTTACTTCCGTGACGATATCCAAAGATTTACCGGCATAGAGCTGAAGATCAACAAAGCTAGTCGGTTCTAGGCGCGCACCAAACTTAGATTTTGTGCGCCGAACTCCTTTAGCAACTGCTTTGATTCGGCCGTGCTCTTTTGTGAAGAGGGTAATAATTCGATCGGCTTCACCAAGCTTTTGCGTGCGCAAAACTACGCCTTGATCTCGGTAAACACTCACGGGGTAACCGTAGCGAGAATTACTTTTTAAGTCCTCGATTTACCGCAGACACGACTGCCTTTAGTGAAGCGGTAGTGGTTGAAGGATCAATTCCTACACCCCAGAAAATTCGGCCCCCTACTTCACACTCTAGGTATGCCGCAGCCTTTGCATCCCCACCAGCAGAAAGTGCATGCTCGTAGTAATCCAATACTCGAACATTTACATCTGGTAGATATGCATTGATGATGTTTACAAAGGCAGCAATCGGTCCATTACCTGTGCCACTAAGGGTGTGAATATTTCCCGCATCATCGATATCTACTGAGAGCTTTGCATCTTCATCTAGGTGTGAAGATTGGCTCATCGCCTTAAGGCGAAAGCGACCCCACTTGTTTTGATTAGCAGGCAAGTATTCATCTTCGAAAATATGCCAAAGATCAGTTGCTGAGAATTCCCCGCCTTGCTCATCACTCTTTGCTTGAACCACGCTACTAAATTCAATCTGTAAGCGGCGCGGTAGATCTAGGTGGTGCTCACTCTTAAGTAAGTAGGCAATACCGCCCTTACCTGATTGGGAATTAACCCGAATAACTGCTTCATATGAGCGACCAATATCTTTTGGATCAATCGGCAGATAAGGAACGGCCCAGGCAATTTCGTGCACATGCTTTCCAGCACTCTTGGCATCCTTTTCTAGATGCTCAAAGCCTTTTTTGATTGCATCTTGATGGGAACCAGAAAATGCCGTAAAGACTAGATCTCCGCCATATGGATGGCGCTCTGGCACGCGAAGTTGGTTGCAATACTCAACTGTGCGGCGAACTTCATCAAGATCAGAGAAGTCAATATGCGGATCAATTCCATAACTAAATAGATTTAAACCAAGAGTAACTAGGCAGACATTTCCAGTACGCTCTCCGTTACCAAATAGCGTTCCTTCGATGCGATCAGCTCCGGCCATATAGCCAAGTTCGGCTGCTGCAACACCTGTGCCACGATCATTATGTGGGTGTAGTGAGAGCACGATGGAATCTCGATACTTTAGATTGCGATGCATCCACTCAATTGAATCGGCATAGACATTTGGTGTTGCCATCTCAACGGTGGCAGGCAAGTTGATAATTGACTTGTGCTCTGGAGTTGGCTGCCAAACATCATTTACCGCATCACAAACTTGCACGGCGAATTCAAGTTCAGTTCCGGTATAAGACTCTGGTGAGTACTCATATGAGATCACAGTTCCTGGAACTAACTCTTCATACTTCTTACATAGCTTGGCACCTTCTACTGCAATCTGCTTTATGCCCTCTTTATCTAAGCCAAAGACCACTCTGCGTTGAAGAGTTGAAGTTGAGTTATATAGGTGCACTACCGCCTGCTTGGCGCCCTTGAGAGATTCATAGGTTCGCTTGATTAAAGATTCGCGGGCTTGGGTTAGAACCTGGATGATTACATCATCTGGGATTAGCCCATCTTGGATGATCTTTCTAACAAAATCAAAATCTGTTTGTGAGGCGGATGGGAAACCTACTTCAATCTCTTTATAGCCCATCTCAACTAATAGCTTGAACATCGCCAATTTACGGGCAACATCCATCGGTTCAATTAGCGCCTGATTGCCATCGCGCAGATCAACTGAACACCACTTGGGTGCCTTATCAATTTGCTTAGTTGGCCAAGTGCGATCGGTTAAATCGACTGGAATAAATGGTGAATAACGATGCACTGGCATCGTTGAAGGTATTTGCTTTGGAAAATTCATTTTATTAACTCCTCAAATTCTTTTGCTTTGTTGGGTGGGTTTCCCGGCAAGCCCAAACTCCGCAATAGGGGAGCCGGCTATTTGGCCCCATTGCGGCAGCAAAGGAGGAGTCCTTGAGTTAGTAAGCCGCGCATAAGTCCAACTATAACCTAGAGGACAGGTAGATATCTATCTATCTCATATGCGCTAACTTGCTTGCGGTAATCGGCCCATTCAGCCTTCTTATTGCGCAAAACGTATTCAAATACATCCTCGCCCAGCGCTTGGCGAACTAGCTCGCTAGATTCCATAGCGGTGATTGCCTCATCTAGAGTTGTTGGCAACTTCTGTGGCGAATTTGAAGTCTCTAACTCATACTTAGATTCAATTCCCTTTAATCCAGCGGCGATGATTACGGCAAATGCCAAATATGGATTACAACCAGAATCTGGTGATCTAACTTCAACTCTGGTACTTGCTTCTTTGCGTGGTTTGTATGAAGGAATACGAACCATTGAAGAACGATCATTATGGCCCCAAGTCACATCAGCTGGAGCCTCGCCCCCACCACTTAGACGCTTATATGAATTGACCCATTGGTTTGTGATCGCAGTGAATTCACGGGCATGTTTGATAATTCCGGCAATAAATGATCGGCCAACTGGTGATAATTGCAATTCACCTTTTGCATCATAGAAAGCATTTTCTTCACCTTTAAATAGTGAGAAGTGAGTATGCATTCCAGAGCCAGGATGATCAGTAAATGGCTTTGGCATAAAGGAAGCATGAAAGCCCTGATCTAGTGCGATCTCTTTAACAACGTGGCGAAATGTCATGATGTTATCGGCAGTAGTTAAAGCGTCGGCATCTCGCAGATCAATTTCTTGTTGTCCTGGCGCACCTTCGTGGTGGGAGAACTCAACTGAAACTCCCATTGCCTCAAGCATGGTAATTGCCTGACGACGAAAATCGTGTCCAACGGCTGATGAAGTCTGATCAAAGTAGCCGGCAGAATCCACAGGGATTGGCGCAACTCCTGGTTCTGGTGCATTTTTAAATAAGAAAAATTCCATTTCTGGATGGGTATAAACAGTAAAACCCATCTCCCCTGCCTTGCGAAGAACTTGCTTTAAAACATTTCTAGGATCTGCTGCAGATGGGGTTCCATCTGGCAATGTGATGTCGCAGAACATGCGAGCTGCTCCAGGTGCTTGTGTGCGCCAAGGCAGGACTGTGAAAGAAGATGCATCAGGCTTTGCCAACATATCTGATTCAGTTTGGCGAGCAAATCCTTCAATGGCAGATCCATCAAAGCCAATTCCTTCGGCAAATGCGTTATCTAATTCAGCTGGTGCGATTGCTACAGATTTAAGAAAGCCAAGCACATCGGTAAACCACAAACGAACAAAGCGAATATTGCGCTCTTCAAGGGTGCGAAGTACAAATTCTTCTTGCTTGCTGATTTGATCGTTCATAGGACCCATACTGCCAAAGGTGTGTTACGGAATTGTTAACGAATCTTTAGCCGGTAATTGCCTATAGGCCGTGAGCGTGAGCAACTGCCGAATACATAATCTTTCCTTCATGAACATTTAATCCACGGGCCAGCGCATCATCATCTGCGCAGGCTTGCTCCCACCCTTTATTGGCTAGGGCTAGGGCATATTTGATCGTTGCATTAGCAAGGGCGGCAGTTGATGTTGCTGGAACTGCCCCTGGCATATTTGCAACGCAATAATAAAGTGAATTGTGAACCTTAAAAGTTGGGCCAGAGTGAGTTGTTGGTTTTGATCCTTCAAAGCAACCACCTTGATCAATTGCAACATCAACTAGAACTGAACCTGGTTTCATCCGTGAAACTAATTCATCACTTACTAGCCGTGGCGCTTTAGCCCCGTGGACTAAAACTGCTCCGATAACTAAGTCAGCTTCAAGGCATTGCTCTTGGATTGCATAAGCCGAGGAAGCAAGAGTCTTTATTTGTCCCTGATATAAATCATCGATCTGACGTAATCTATTTAAATCTAGATCAAGAATTGTCACATCAGCTCGCATGCCAAGTGCGATAGTTGCAGCTGAAAGACCAACAACTCCGCCGCCAAGAACTACAACCTTTGCTGGCTTTACACCTGGAACTCCCCCAAGTAAAACACCACGACCGCCCTCTGGTTTTTGTAAAGCTGTGGCTCCAACTTGGATCGACATCCGACCGGCAACTTCTGACATTGGAGCAAGAAGTGGCAGCGTGCCATTTAATTCAACGGTTTCAAAAGCAATTGCAG
>CAIJOE010000125.1 GCA_903822245.1 uncultured Actinomycetes bacterium | reverse complement strand
GGTCTTGGTTCATGGTCTATGAGACTTTCTTACTGCCACCCAACACCAGAGCGAATTCGTGAAGGTGTTAAAGCTTTAGGTGGGGTTATCAAGCAAGAGATGGCGCGTCGGGGAACAGCGCTTAATTAATTCTTATTTACCTTCAATAAGATCAACAATTCGCTGTAAATCTTCACTTCCAGCAAATTCAATAACTATCTTGCCTTTACCTTTGCCGCTTTCAACACTGACTCGAGTATCAAGGTAATCGCTTAGTAGTTCTGCAGCGGCTAGTCCGGCGCCAGATACTCCTTTGGGCAGAGATTTCTTTGCACTCTTTGTGGTGGGCTTCATTGTTGCGATGATCTCTTCAACAGCGCGGACACTTAAACCTTCAGCAACTATTCGAGATGCTAATTTTTCAATATCTGTTGCATCAGTAAGCCCCAGTAGTGCACGTGCGTGTCCTGCTGAAATTACTCCCGCTGCAACTTTGCGTTGCACGGCATCGGGCAAATTGAGTAGGCGAATTGTGTTTGAAATAAGTGGCCGGGAGCGTCCGAGTTTAAGAGCGAGCTCATCATGTGTGCACCCAAAGTCACTGAGTAATTGCGCATACGCAGCGCCTTCTTCAAGTGGATTGAGATTGCTACGGTGAATATTTTCAATAAGCGCTTCACGAAGTAATTCGTTATCGGGTGTCTGTCTAATAATTACAGGAATGGAGGTTAGGCCCGCTGCTTTTGCAGCGCGAAAGCGACGCTCGCCCATAACTAGCTCGTATCTACTTTCATTTACTTTACGAACTACTGGGGGTTGCAAAATTCCTATTGATTTAATTGATGCAATTAATTCATTGAGTGCGGTTTCATCAAAGACCGTACGAGGTTGACGTGGGTTTGGGAATATTTGATTTACAGGTACTTCGTTCTGTTGTGCAACCTCTGTTCCTGCAACCGTTAGTGAAGTTGGAATAAGTGAATCTAGGTTTGTACCTAATCCGCCACGTTTTACTGCCATTATGCGATTCCACCTTTGTAATTAATACTGACAACATTTCCGTCGAAAACAGGATCATCTTTTGCTTTTCCGCGTTCTGCAATTTCGCGTGCTACTTGCATATATGCAATTGCTCCCGGTGATAGAGGGTCATATGTCATCACTGTTTGGTTATATGAAGGGGCTTCAGATACACGCACTGCGCGTGGAATAGGAATATCAATGAGTTCATTAGGAAAGTGTGAACGAACATTTGCCGCGACATCATTGGATAAACGTGTGCGGCCATCAAACATAGTAAGAACAATTGTTGAAAGATTAAGTGATGGATTCAAGCGCTTCTTCACAACTGAATATGTTTCAAGTAGTTGGGACAAACCTTCGAGTGCGTAATACTCAGTTTGAATTGGGATCAACAACTCTTTAGATCCAGCAAATGCGTTGATAGTCAGCAACCCAAGAGAAGGTGGGCAGTCAATGAAAATGTAATCGTAATTTGCACTCACTTCATCAATTGCTGCCTTAAGTTGTAATTCGCGCGCGACCATGGAAACTAAATTAATTTCGGCGTTAGCAAGGGATGTATTTGATGGAACGCAATCAAGCGCCGGAAAGCCTGCAACTTTTTGAATTACTTCTGACATCTGCGAATTACCCATGAGCACTTCGTAAACGCCCGCAGATTCTCGATGTTCAATCCCTAGCGCCGTTGATGCATTTCCTTGTGGATCTAAATCAATGACTAGAACTCGAAGGCCGCCCATCGAAAGGGCCGCTGCTATGTTGACGGTTGTGGTGGTTTTGCCGACCCCACCCTTCTGGTTGGCAACGGTGAAGATTCGGGTAGATGCCGGCTTAGCCATCGCCTCTTTGAGGCGGCGGACCCCTACGACTTTCGGGGTACTTGTTTCACGTGAATCATCGCCGGGCATGGCGCAATCTAAGCAGGTTTGCGAAGCTCAACGATACGTCCGAGCCCAACTCCCTCTATTTCAATCTCGTGCAAGACCGCGTTCTTTACCCCGACCATCTCGGTTGCGGCAGATTCACCCTTCATAGCAAGCAGAGCTCCCCCAGTTTTAACCATATGCCAGCTCATCTTCTTCAACTTCTCAAGCGGTGCAACAGCCCTGGCAGTTACATAATCGGCAGACTTCTTAACATCTTGGGCGCGACCTCGAATTACCTCAATCTCTGTTCCCGCTGTTGCCTCTTTCAGGAATTCGACCCGTCTTTCCAAGGGTTCGATAAGGGTAACTTTGAGATCTGGGCGAGCAAGGGCGATGACGATGCCCGGCAAGCCAGCACCTGATCCAATATCGAAGAGGGATGCTCCTTGAGGTAGCAACTGGGTGACAGGGAGGCAGTTAAAGATGTGGCGCTCCCAGATGCGCTCGCCTTCGCGAGGCCCAATAAGGCCACGCTCGATACCAGCCGTCGCCAAAAATTGGGCGTAGGCACGGATTTCGGCCTGGCGTTCTGGGAAGTAGCGGCCGACTAGCCCCTCTACTGACTGTTCCACGTGAAACGTCGTCTAGGTCTAAGCCGGGTAGATAACTACGAAACGGTTTGGGTCTTCCCCATCTGATTCAGATGTGAGGCCCAGTGTCTGGATAGTGTCGTGGATAATCTTGCGCTCAAAGGCATTCATTGGGTCTAACTTAATTGAGCTACCTGTTGTCTTTGCTTGCTCTGCCATCTTTTCGGCAAGTGCGGTCAGCTCCTTGCGGCGGCCTGCGCGGAATCCATCGATATCGAGCATTAAGCGGCTGCGATCTCCGGTTGCTGTCTGCACGGCAAGGCGTGTGAGCTCTTGAATTGAATCAAGGACTTCTCCTTCGGCGCCAACTAGGTGCTTGAGCTTGCCACCCACGATGGCCAGGGCTGCGCGCCCATTTTCTACATCGATATCGATATCTCCATCGAGATCAGCAATATCAAGTAGGCCTTCTAAATAATCGGCTGCGATATCGCCTTCTTCTTCGAGTTTGGCTGGGCTTTTTGGAGCCTTTGCCGCCTTCTCATCAGTGGCGCCTTCTACCTCTTCAATTACATCTGTTGTCTCTGGCATGGTCTTCCCCTTTGTCATATTTAAAGCGTTATTAATAGTATTTGTC
>CAIJOE010000124.1 GCA_903822245.1 uncultured Actinomycetes bacterium | reverse complement strand
CACATTCGGTGTGTATTGCGATCCCAGTAATTTAGATCGCTAATTAAACTTACGTCGCGAGCATTTGGCGCCCAAAGCGCAAAAGAAGTTCCGAGTAAATTTCCATCAGCATCGCGCTGCACATGTGAACCAAGAACTTTCCAAAGTTCTTCGTGTCGGCCTTCAGCAATTAAATAAAGATCGAGCTCGCCCAAAGCGCCAGGTTGATTTGGTACTACCTGAGGTTTGCGGCGAAAGAGTTTCATTAGTTAAGGAATCCGCACCACGGCAATATGAGCCACATTGTTGTAGTCGCCCCGTGGATCAAGACTGACAAAGCTGTCGCGATTCCAGCTAAATGAATTTCCGGTTATCTGGTCATCGACCACAAATGAATCTCCAGTTAGTCCCAGCAAATCCATGTTCCAGTGAACCACAGTCGCTTGCGCATTTGAAGGGTCAAGATTGACGATAACAAGAACTAGATTCTCACCGTCACGCTTGGAATAAGCGATTATTGCCTCGTTATCAGTGTGATGGAAATGCAGATTACGCAGGCGCTGCAGAGCACGGTTAGCGTTTCGGATCTTATTTAACTTAGTAACTAGCGGCACTAGCGATTGCTTAGCGCCATCCCAGTCGCGCACCTTGATCTGATATTTCTCAGAATCTAAGTATTCTTCGCGGCCTTCACTTAACACTCGGTGCTCAAAGAGTTCATAACCGGCATACATTCCCCATGAAGGAGTTAGTGTCGAAGCAAGGACTGCGCGAAGGGCAAACATTGCGGGGTTTCCACTTTGCAAATGAAACGGCAAGATATCTGGAGTATTGACCCAAAAATTAGGGCGAAAGAATGCACTGGTTTGATGTGAAACTTCATTGCCATATTCAGTTAGCTCATGTTTGGTTGTTCGCCAAGTGAAGTAGGTATAAGACTGTTGGAACCCTGCTTTGCCAAGGGCGTGCATCATGGCTGGTTTAGTAAATGCTTCGGCTAAGAAAACTATCTCGGGGTATTTAGCATTTACTTTAGCAATTAGCGTTTGCCAGAAAAGAACTGGCTTGGTATGAGGATTATCAACGCGGAATATTGTCACGCCTTTGCTAATCCAAAGCTGGCAGATTCGGTAAACCTCAGAAACTAGCCCATCAAAATCGTCATCAAAGTTGATTGGGTAAATATCTTGATACTTCTTTGGTGGATTCTCGGCATAGGCAATCGTGCCATCGGCGCGATAGTTAAACCATTTTGGATGTTCTTTAACCCACGGATGATCAGGTGAAGTTTGCAACGCTAGATCTAGGGCAATTTCAAGATCTAACTTATTTGCCGCTTTAACAAAGCTCTCGAAATCTTTCATCGTGCCCAGTGCGGGATTAATCGCATCGTGACCACCATCTGAATTACCAATACCCCATGGCACACCTGGATCATTTGGCCCAGCAGTCAAAGTGTTGTTCGGGCCCTTGCGGTGAGAAATACCAATTGGGTGAATTGGCGGAATATATAGGACGTCAAAACCCATATCTTTCACGCCTTTTAGCCGCTTTG
>CAIJOE010000123.1 GCA_903822245.1 uncultured Actinomycetes bacterium | reverse complement strand
TGCATTCGCACGAAGGCGCTCGGTGATAGCAACAACTGCTGCCTCAATTCCGATTTTGATATCCATTGGCTGTGCTCCGGCAGCAAGGTTACGAAGACCTTCTTTAACCATTGCTTGAGCCAGAACTGTTGCAGTAGTTGTTCCATCACCAGCGACATCATTGGTCTTTTCCGCAACTTGCTTAACAAGTTGGGCGCCCATGTTCTCGGCTGGATCTGAGAGTTCGATCTCCTTAGCGATAGTGACACCATCGTTGGTGATCAAAGGTGCGCCATATGACTTTGCGATAACAACGTTACGACCCTTAGGCCCAAGTGTTACCTTTACAGTGTCAGCAAGAATATTGACACCGCGCTCCATCGCGCGACGGGCCTCTTCATCAAAACTTAGAGTTTTACCCATTTGGCTTTACTTCTTTTCAATAATGGCTAATACATCGCGAGCTGAAAGTACGAGGTATTCCTCGTTGTTGTACTTAACTTCAGTTCCGCCGTACTTGCTATATAGAACAACGTCGCCAACTTTGACATCCATTGGGGTGCGGACGCCATCATCAAAGCGACCTGGGCCAACTGCAATGACTGTGCCTTCTTGTGGCTTCTCTTTTGCAGTGTCTGGAATTACCAAACCTGATGCGGTTGTTGTCTCGGCATCATTTGCCTTAACGACGATGCGATCTTCTAGTGGCTTAATGGCTACGGCCATGTGTGCTCCTTCTTATCTACTGGTTTAACTACGGTTTCTGTTTTAGGTCCGTCGGTTAGCAGACGGGGGCCTAGAGTGCTAACTGTAATCAGCCTCGGAAAATCTCGCCAATCCAAAAATCTAGGCCCAGATTGGCCGACTAATTCCGCTACTACTCTCGGCCGATAGGCCTGTGGCTGATGGGGGCAAGCCTGCGGCAACGGCCAGCGAGCCTAGGGCGGCCACCATTGCCCCATTATCTGTACAGAGCTTGGTCGGTGGGATTCGAAGGTTGATCTTGGCCAGGTCGCACCGCTCTTGGGCCAATTGGCGAAGCCGTGAATTGGCAGCCACTCCGCCAGCAATAATTAAATGTTCAATTCCTGAATTCTTGGCTGCGGCCAAAGACTTGATTAGCAAAACATCAACTACTGCTTCTTGGAAAGAAGCAGCCACATCTGCGCGATTTTGTGATGGAGTATTTTCCATCAACCTTGCTACAGCAGTCTTAACGCCCGAAAATGAAAAGTCATATTGATGCTTTTCAAGATCTTTTGGCAAAGTGAAGCTTCGTGGAAATGTAAGAGCCGTTGGGTTTCCATTGGCAGATTCTTTATCAATCCAAGGGCCGCCAGGAAAAGGTAATCCGAGTATTCGCGCCACCTTATCAAATGCCTCACCTGCCGCATCATCAACTGTGGAGCCTAAAGTCTTTACATCACTTGTTAAATCATTTACTTGCAGGATAGAGCTATGGCCACCACTGACAAGTAAGGCGATGCAAGGATCTAATTTATGGTCACTATCTAAACTATCAACTGCAATATGTGCTGATAGATGGTTAACACCATAGAGTGGTTTACCCAACCCAAGGGCTAGACCCTCGGCGGCACTGGTTCCTACAATTAGTGCGCCAATTAATCCCGGTCCGGCAGTAACTGCAAGAGCATCAATATCTTTTAGCGAGACATTTGCATCTTTCAAGGCTTGCTTAATAACACTTTGCATCGCCTCTAAATGTGCTCGACTGGCTATTTCAGGAATTACTCCGCCAAATCTGGCATGTTCTTCAACACTTGATGAAATTACATTGGCCAATAACTTGCGTCCGCTAACGATTCCCACAGCAGTCTCATCGCATGAGGTTTCAATTCCAAGTACTAGCGCATCAGAGCTCATCTAAGCTCCTTACGCATAACGATCGCAGTCTTGCCAGGTCCGTAGTAATTAGCCCGGCGAGAAATTTCGATAAATCCAAATGAAGAATAAAGTGGCATCGCTTCTTCATTGCCTACCCGCACCTCAAGCATTACCGCATCACAATCTTGATTTCGAGTCCAATCTAGGACTCTGCGAAGTAGCTCTCGCCCAATGCCTTTACGTCGATGTGACTCATCGACTGTGAGCGTTAAGACATCGCAAATATCAGCTAGTTTCACGGCTCCGCCATAACCAACTACCTTTTGATCAACTTCAGCAATTAAATAGAAACGCTCTTTGCCGGCAATCTCTTCTTTAAGTTGTGCCATCGACCACGCTTCTTTGCCGTAAGCAGCTTTTTCAATCGCAAAAATTTCTACTAAATCTAATTGTGTTAGCGCGCGGAACTTAACTCCTGCTGGAAGTGGCTGGGCATCTGGTCTTCTAATATATATAGGCTTTTCGGTGTGGGACTTTGTCTTTGCTAAGGCGGCCATCGCGAGTGGATCTGGAAAATCATTTGTTTGATCACCATAAATTGGAAGATTAAATGGAGCAAGGGTAATTGGTTGCGCCACACCTGGCTCACCGATTCGAGCACCATCTTTATATCTGGCATAGAAGACTTCTTTGCGTCTGGCATCAACAGAGATTAAGAACTCTGGATCAGATTTTCCTGCCGCAATCGCATCAAGACCGCAAACTCCCACCAAATTGAGATCTCTGGCAAAAGCAAAGCTTTGGGCAAAAGCAATACCTGCTCTAAGACCAGTAAAAGGTCCTGGCCCCATACCAACCACAACTGATTCAATCTCATTACTAACTGATAGGGCCTTGGCTACAAGCTTTGGTAATACTTCCCCATGTGCTAGTGGATCATCATGGGATGCTGAGAACAAAAGTTTTCCATCTGAAACTAGGGCAACGATGGTTTTATTGGTAGAACTATCAATAACAAGTGTGGTGCTCATAAATCAAAGCCAAGCCATCTAGCGCCATGTGGTGTTGTTGAAACTACTCGATCATTCTCCCCAGAGCCAAAGGCAATATTTATCTCTAAGTACTCTTTGGAAAAACGATCTGCTAAGCCCTCGCCCCACTCAACAACGGTAACGCTGGTTTCCAAATAACTTTCCAAATCTAAATCATCAAATATGGCGGCGCTCTGACCTTGGAGGCGATAGGCATCAACGTGCACAAGTCGAATCCGGCCATTATGAATTTTAGATATTACAAAGGTTGGGGAGGTTATTTCACTAATCCCAAATGACAAACCAATACCTTGAGTTAGCGCAGTCTTTCCAGCACCGAGAGGTCCGGAGAGAAGGATTAAATCACCAGCAAATAATTTTGACCCTAGCTTGTTGCCAAGTTCATGCATTGCCTCTAGTGAGGTGACAACAACTTGGTTTGCAGACATATACCTAGTTTAAAGGTGAAAAGGGCCCCGCGCTTACGCGGGACCCTTTTCGCTTACTTATTAGTAATTACTTGCGATAGAAAGGAAGCAGAGGCGCGACATAGGTGGTGTCGACGATTCCACCTGACTTACGTCCCGCAGTACGCATTTCCAAAGTTGGAGTTGCGTTTCCATTTGTTGCAGCCAGGGCAAGTGCATCAGCAAATGCGGTGTACTGCTTTACAGTGAAGTTACAGTGTCCAGTTCCGGTAACGCCAGCTTCGGTAGTGATCGGTGAGCCAGCAGTGTCGAACTTGGTGTAACTAACAGGGGCATGGTTCCAGAATGGTAAGAACATGGACTGAGGGCCCACATACTTTCCAGTTGAAATTGCATTATTAGCAGCCTTTGCCTTAGCTGCTGCATATTGCGCAGCATACTTATCAGCAAGCCATTGAGTATTTCCTGCAGGCACAATTGGATCTGAAGTTGCAGTCAAAGTAAGAGTTGGAGCATTTATTACTCCAGTGTTCTGAATTTGCTTTGCATACTCAGCCTTAGCCGCAGCTGTTGCAGTCCAGCGTGGTGCTGCTGGGTTTGCCTTATTTAGGAATGCAAGCATTCCATTAATTGCAGTATTACCACTTAGCGCAGCGTTGTAAGTCTGAGCATCTTCGGCAACTCGTGCTGCATAGTCAGTTGTTGAGTTGTCATAGAACGGACCGCCTGATTGGCGTTCCATATCTAGAGTTGCAAGTACTGCTAGTACTGCAGCTTGTGAACCGTTCTCAAGGATTGCAAGTGCAGGTGATGCAGCAAGTGCAAATGAGGTGTAGGCAGCAGTGAGCTTTGAACCAGGACCGGTTGTGCCATCAAAGTGCGCTGACTTCAATGGTAATCCAGCAATTAGCCCAAGCAACAAAAGCGCAGAGCGAGGTGGGATTGCAGCTAGTGCAACTCCTGCAGCACCTGAGTTATGTGGCCAAGTTCCAGTAGTTAGTGAAGCTTTAACTTCACCGGCAATTCCCAAAATCTTGGAAATATCTAGCATGGCTTCTGCTGTTCCAGCGTCACCTGCAGAGTAGTTATGACCCTTAATGTCCTTGTCAAAGAATGTTTTCATTCCCCACAAGAAATCAGAGGCGCCATTTAGTTCTGCTTCCACAGTTCCAAGTGCTGGGCATGAAAGGCCAACAGCTGAAAATAGTGATGGATTCTTCTCTGCAACTGCCTGGGTAATAAAAGCACCTAATGAGTCGCCCCAGCCAATAACTTTCTTGGTCGCTGGATACTTAGTCTTAAAGGTTGCAATTAACTCTTCATTGGTTGCAACGGCAGAATTTGCATTCCAACCTTGAACCTTGAAAGTTGAACCGGCAATTCCATAACCCTGAGACAAAAGGTAAGTCATCACACTTTTATCACTACCAACCAAAGGCCCTGGGACTGGATTATTTTGAACTGTTGCAAGTGAATAGCCAAGTGCTGGCGCTTCAACTGAATAACGATATCCATGTGAATAGATAAAGACGGTTCCATTGAAATTAGCTGGAGCCATCATTGCGTACTTAGCTCCGTCGGCAGTTACACCACCGCAGGTCTCAACATAGTTTGCGGTTGCGCAAACTGGCGCCGCATATGCACTTGATGAAACTGAAACCAGTCCAACAGTGACAAGAGCAGTAGTCGCAGCAAGTGCGATCTTTTTCTTAATTGAAGTATTCATTAGTTATTTGGCAATCCCTTCGCTGGCATTGCTGGACGCTTAGAAGCAACTGTGTTGACCGCGCCAGCACCTGAATCGGTTGTGTAAAGGGTGTACTTGCCGCCATCTGGAAGCATTACGCCACTTGAGTTGTACTTTCCAATCCAGTAGCCGGTATATCCGACGTGGCTTGAAGAGCTATAAAGAATTGGTGAGAATGAGGCTGAAGCGAAAGATCCACCCTTAGATTCAAGAGCAGCCATCAAGCCAGCACGAGTTGGATTACTTCCAGCTGCGCGAAGAGCTTGAACTGTGAGCATCGCAGTGTTCATTGCGATAAGTACGTTGTTATCAAAGACTGCACCAGCGTTGTACTTGGTGTTGATGTCTTGGAATTGCTTAATATACTCATCTGTTGCATCTCCAGGGCTTGGCAGGAATGAAGCACCTTGCGCACCAGTAAGAATTGCAGCAGGAACACCCAGGGCCTTTAGGGTAGTTGCATCGCCACCAACAGATCCAAGGATCCATTGTGCTTTGTATGAAAGCGCGGCTGATGCTGCAAGAGCAACGCCAGTTGCTGATGAAACACCGAAGACGACTACAACTTCAGCGCCAGCAGCCTTTAGCTTGCCGACCCAAGCAGCACCTGATGCTGCTGATTGAGATCCACTTGCATAAGGAACTGAGACGTCAAATTTAACTCCAGCAGCCTTAAAGCCAGCTTGAGCATCTGAACCGAAGTCATCATCCTGATAGATCAAGCCTAACTTCTTGCCAGCATAATTGTCCTTGATGTATTGACCCATGATTTTTGCTTCAACGATATATGAAGGAAGTAGTGGGTAAGTCGTTGGATACTTGGCCTTATCAGCAAATCCGCTATAGCCGGTATTAATAAAGAGAGAAGGAATTCCTCGGCGACCAAGATTTACTGAACTTGCCACAGCCTTATTGTTTGCTGTTCCAAGTGCACCAACAACAGCAAATACCTTGTCCTTTAGAACTAGGTCATTTGTCTTGGCCACAGCCAAGGTTGGTAGGTAGGCATCATCTTTTACCACCAAAGAAATCTTGCGACCATTTACGCCACCATTGTCATTGACGTAGTTGAAGTAGGCGCTCATTGCAGCGGGGACTTTGTTATATCCAGGAGCTGCAGAGCCAGTTAGAGGAATTGTTATTCCAAGTTTGATAGTTGAAGCGCTGACGCCAACTTCATAGTGCGGGCTAAAGGCTTGTGCTGGGAGCGTCGAAAGAGTTAACGCTGCAGTAGCCAAGGTAGCCGCGGCAACAAGCGAACGCTTGTGGCGGATTGAACCGAACATAGATTTCCTTCCAATCGAGGGTATGGGAAGTGCTTTTAATTAGGTAGGGAAATTACCTTATTTAGTTTTGTGACTTACTAACTTACTCAACTTTGGACCGTTTGGCAGTAACAAGACCGTAACGATTAATATCAAACTTGTTATAAATCCAGGCAAGTTAGCGGAAATCTTCTCGGCCCCACCCATTTTGCCCGCTAAAAGGTCGGCGATATCAGGGATGGCCACAAGCACAAGAGCCCCAATCACCCCACCCCCAAGATTAGTCACCCCTGCCAAAACTGCGCCCGTAACAATTGCAAATGAAAGTGAAAGTGGGAAGGCGCTTGGAGTAACTAAATTCAAGGTCATAACCAACATTGCCCCAGCAAGTCCAGCAATCCCAGAACTAATTGTGAACGCTAATACTTTAGATCTACCAATATGTATTCCTGATAGTGACGCTGAAATTGGGGCACTTCGCATTGCTCGCCATTGTCTACCATAACGACTAGTTAAAATATTTTGAGTAATCCAAACAATTATCAAAGCAGCTAAAGCACAGATCCAGAAATACCATTTATATTGTGTGAAGTCAGAACCTAATGATTTAGGTGGCGCCCCAACATCAAAAGCTAAACCTTGCTCACCACCTAAAACGCTAAATTGATTCGCCAAAGACGGTAGCCCAACTGCTAGTGCCAAAGTGGTTCCAGCTAGGTATGGACCTTTCAATCTTGCTGCAGCCCAACCTAGGATTGATCCAAAGAAGGCCGTAGAAACAATTGCAATAGCAAAAGAAATTGGAATTGAAACTTTCCAATGATTGTGGGCCAGCACCGCCGAATACCCACCAATTGCCATTAAAGCGCCATGTCCTAGTGAAATTTGGCCAGAATATCCGGTGAGCAAAACTATTGAAGCGATTGCTACTATATAAACGCTAAGTGAAGCACCTTGAAAGACTCGAAGTTCATCAACAACATTACTTAGAAAGAATGCTGCTAGAGCAATTACTATAAAAACTAGAAGTCGAATTGAACGGCTCTTATGCACCTCGCCCACCTTTCTTTCCTAGGATTCCAGATGGCTTAATCAAAAGAACCAAAATCAAAACAATAAATGCCGAAGGAAATGCAAGAGAAGTACTGACATATTCCAAAATAAATGCCAGGCCTATTCCCAGAACCACTCCTCCAATAGCTGCGCCCAGCAAACTCTCTAAACCGCCAATTACAGCGCCCACAAATCCCAAAACAAGTAATAGATCTAGTGAATTTGGTGAAAGCGAATTAGAGGGAGTTACTAGAACTCCTGCCACTGCCCCAGCTCCACCAGCAAAAGCCCAGCCAATCGTGCGTACCAGATCAACTCTTACTCCAGCCAAGCGGGCTATCTCGGGCTGAAATGCTGCTGCGCGCAGCGATAAACCGAGATTTGTCTTTTGAAAAATTATAGAAAATACGGCCATAACAATCACGGCGGTTATAACAATAAGTAGGTTATAGGGCGAAAATGGAATTGTTGTTGTACCGAAAGTAAATCCATGATTTGTTACTGGCGCCTTATATGCTTTTAAGTCCCCGCCCCAAATCATTCCAACCGTGGAACGAATCAAACCTAGTAATCCAAGTGTGACAATTACTGGAGCCATTTCGGCTGCGGGTCCTGACTTGACTCGCTTATTCAAAGTTCTAATTAGCGCAACATCGACGAGCGCACCAATTAAAGCACCGGCGACAAGTGCTACTGGCAGTGCCAACCAATAATTATCAGTACGTGAAATAACTAAATACCCAATATAAGTTGATGCGATTGCTTGCCCTGCTTGCGCAAAGTTAACGACGCGAGTTGAGCGCCAAACTAGAACCAGAGCCAGGGCCATCAAGCTATAAATTGCCCCAGAGCTAAGACCAATTAAAAGCGTGCTAAATAGTCTCATCTTTAATACCCCAAGTAAGCAGCTCGAAGGTTTGGGTCACTCTTTAAGTCATTAGATTTACCAACGGTTACTAACTTGCCTAAATTGATGATAATTCCAGTGTCTGCAATACCAAGAGCGCTCATAGCATTTTGTTCAACTAGTACCACTGTTAAGCCAAGTTTATGGCGTAGTGAATCTAAGGTTTGAAAGATTTGATCAATAATAAGTGGGGCAAGGCCAAGTGAAGGTTCATCTAGAAGTAACAATTTAGGACGAGAAATAAGTGCGCGGCCGATAGCAAGCATCTGTCTTTCGCCACCTGAAAGAGTGTCTGCGCTCTGTGTGAGCCGTTCACCCAGTCTTGGAAATAGATCAATAACTTCATCAGTTGCAACTACTACATCTTTCTTATCCTTACGCCATAAGCCACCTAAGGCTAGGTTTTCCTTTACTGAAAGTTCTGGAATAACTGTCTTACCATCTGAAACGTGCAAAATTCCTCGGCGGACTAAATCTTCAGGTTTGGTGTGCAAAATAGACTCACCATGCCATGTAACACTTCCACCAATTGGTTCATTTAATCCAGAAAGCGTGCGAAGAAGTGTCGTCTTGCCAGCACCATTTGCGCCAATTACCGCGGCAAGTTCTCGTTCATTAACTCTAAAAGAGAGTGAGTCGATGGCAGTTATAGCACCATGGCGGACCGTTAAGTTTTCGATAATCAGGCTCATTGCTTACCAGCCGAGCTACCTAAATATGCTTCGATTACATCTGGGTTATTTCTAACATGTTCAGGTGTTCCACTTGCAATTAACTTTCCAAAATTTAGAACATAAATTCGATCACAGACTGACATGACTACATCCATGTGGTGTTCAACTAGGAGAATTGAACAACGATTAGAAATCACATCTATGAATGAGTTCATCCACTCAATATCTTCTGCGCCAAGGCCACCTGCAGGCTCATCAAGGAGCAAAATCTTTGGATCACTCACCAAGGCACGAGCAATAGCAATTCTTTTAGTTGTTGGGTATGGCAAGGAATCTACTTTTCTATCAGCAATACCTGTGCATGAAACTTTTGCTAGAGCATCCATGGCAAGGCTGCGAAGTACTTTTTCAGTCCTAATATCTAAACCAAGTGCAGATCGAATGAGTCCACCAGTTGCGAACTTAGTTGCCCCGATCATTACATTTTCTAGAACTGTCATATCTGGAAAGAGGCCAACTCCTTGCAAAGTTCTTGAAATTCCCAGATCTACAAGTTCATTTGGCTGCGGCCACTCATGTGACTTACCTTCTAATTCAAGGTTTCCCTCGCAGCTAACTAAACCCGATAGGGCGTTAAACAATGTTGTCTTACCCGCACCATTTGGACCAATTAATCCAACTACTTCGTTCTTATTTAATTCAATATCAACATCGGATAGTGCTGCTAAACCTCCAAAATGGACACCAAGTCCGTTAATTGAAAGAAGTGGCGCACTCACACATAGATTCTAGGCACCCGAGAGGCGATTCGTGTAACTATTTCATAATTTATCGTTCCAGCTGCGCTGGCCCATTCATCAATTGAGTAGCCCTTGCCACCAATTACCGTTGCAATATCCCCCGCTTTAGCCTTTGAATCAGGCCCAAGATCTACAACAAATTGATCCATGGAAACTCGGCCAATTATTGGTGCTCGTTTACCGGCAACAAAAACGCCAGCCTTATTACTTGTTGGGCGCGGAATTCCATCAGAATATCCCATAGATACTATTCCTAATTTTGTATCTCGAGAAGTTGATTCAATTCCACTGTAACCAACGGGAGAGCCTTTCTTAACGTCTTTGACTAAGTGAAGTAGTGCCTTTACTTTCATTGCTGGCTTGAGTCCTAACTCTTCACCACTTCCCATAAATTTGATGTCTGGCGAGAGGCCGTACATAGAGATTCCAAGTCGAACAATTTGGTTATGTACCCCGGGATTAGTGAGTGTTGCTGCTGAATTTGCCAGATGGACATACTTAGGAATTATTCCTACGTTCATCAATTCCAGAAGCTTTTGATTGAACAATTTTTCCTGCTTATTATTAAATTCATGTCCTGGTTCATCAGCCCTGGCAAAATGAGACCAAAATCCAACTACTTCAACTTTTGCTTTGACAATCTCTTTTAAGAATTCATCCCACTCATCTAAAATCCCGCCTCTACTCATTCCGGTATCAACCTCTATATGCACCAATGGGCGCTTTTTTGCTTTCTTACCAGCAGCTTCAATTAATTTGAGATGCTTGATTGATGGAACCGAAAGTTGTATGTCCTTCTTAATTGCAGCTACAAAATCTTCACCTGGAGGAGTTAGCCAAGCAATTATTGGTGCTTTTATCTTATTTGCTCGAAGAATTAGAGCTTCTTCCAAGAGTGCCACACCAAGCCAAGTTGCCCCGGACTTAAGTGCAGTTTTTGCTACCGGAACAAGCCCATGACCGTAAGCATCTGCCTTTACAACTGCAAGTAATTCAGCGCTCGTTCCACGCTTTACCCATCTAATATTCTTAGCAATTGCCTTTAAATCAACTTCAACAAATGCCCGCATTATGCAACCTCAACTATCACCATAGCCGATGCAATTCCTGCATCATGCGAGAGAGTTAAATGCACATTGTGGCCAACTAAGCGCTTTGCCATTTCACCACTAAAAGTAAATATTGGCTTTCCGGTTGACTCACTTACAATTTCAGCTTCTTGCCAATTAAAGGATGTCTTGGCGTTTAATGCCTTAGCTAGTGCTTCTTTCGCAGCAAACCTTGCGGCAAGTGAGGCAATTTTTAATTTACTTTCCGCTGGGGTAAAGACTCTAGTTATCAGTCCTGGTGTGCGATCAAGTGATTCTTTAAATCGTTCAATATCAACCACATCGATACCGATCCCTAAAATATTGGCCATTATGAAGGCTGCTTATCTGAGGGAATGAATCGATCAATCGCGATAATCGCAACGAGTAGGGCGCCGCCGATAAATACACCACCTAGAAGATCTGAGAACCAGTGGGTCTTTCTTATTAGGGAGACGATAAAGACTGAAGATGTAATCACTGCGACAAGTGGATAAAGACGAATTCCTTGAAAGGGATATCGGTTTGTATATCGATAAATTAAATAGGCAAGTAAGCCCCAAGTAATAAGAGCATTAGAAGCATGACCACTTGGATAAGACATTCCATTTGCATGAAGCTCATCAACATAAAGCCGTGGTTTAGTTCGACCAATAACGATCTTGCATATTCCAACAACGCCATTGAGGGCCAGAAGTGCTAATACTGAAAGATTAAATGGACGCCAAGATTTAAAACGTAACCCGATTATTGCTGCACAAACAAGTAAAACAGTTGCGGTAAACCACCGCAGCCCAAGATCATCTATTGCTAATAGTAAGTGGCTAGATAATCCCTTAAAGGTGTGGTGCTTTCTCGACTCAATCCAATGATCAAATGCATAGAGCCAGCCTCGATTTAAGACTTGCTCGGTTACTAAAGCAAATCCTAAGGTCATAAGGGCCGATACACGAAGAGCATGAAACATCTCTTCTCGGCGAAGTTGGACTTTTGCGTCAGACATATTTGGCTATTCGACGGTTACAGATTTAGCAAGATTTCGGGGTTGATCCACATCGTTACCGCGAGCAACTGCCATTTCGTAAGCAATTACTTGTAGTGGAACTACTGCTAAAACAGCGGCTAGGAATTCATGTGTTTTTGGGATTCGAACAAGGTGGTCTGCTGATGCAAGAGGAGCATCGGCAATTGCGATTATGACTGCGCCACGGGCTTTAACTTCCTGAATATTAGATGCCATCTTTTCAGCCAACAAAGAACCTTCGGCAGGCATGATCGCAATAACTGGAGTTCCTTCATCAATCAACGCGATTGGACCGTGCTTTAGCTCGCCACCAGCAAATCCTTCAGCATGCATGTAAGCAAGCTCTTTTAATTTTAAAGCTCCTTCTAGCGCCACCGGGAAGCCAACGTGGCGGCCCAAGAAAAGCATCGAAGTCGAATCCTTGAATTTACGAGTTAAAGCGCGAAGTGGTTCAACAGTTTCTAAGACCTGTTCAACCTTGGCAGGCAACTCGGCTAATTCAGCTTCAATTTGCACCATAAGCTTCTTATCGATAGTTCCTCTAACTCTTCCTAAGTGCAGCGCAAGTAAATACATAGCGACTAATTGTGTTTCAAAAGCCTTGGTCGATGCCACGGCAATTTCAGGTCCAGCATGGGTATAAAGAACAGCATCTGATTCACGAGGAATTGTGCTGCCATTTGTGTTGCAAACTGCAAATACCCGTGCGCCATGTTCTTTGGCATAACGCATGGCCATCAAGGTATCCATGGTTTCACCAGATTGAGAAATGGGAACAAGTAACGTCTTGGAATCAACTGCTGGTTCTCGATAGCGATACTCGGAGGCAAGCTCAACATCAACTGAAATATTTGCCCACTTCTCAATTGCATATTTTCCAACTAGTCCAGCGTTATACGCCGTTCCGCAAGCAACAATTACTACTTTATCGATCCCATCCAAATTAATTCCCTTGGTCACTTCGCCATCAAGCCCAGTTATGCGACCAAGTAACGTATCGGCAATCGCCTTAGGTTGCTCAAAGATTTCTTTTAGCATGAAATGCTCGTAACCTCCGCGCTCGGCAGCAGAGGCATCCCAAGAAATTTCATACTCGTTATGCGGCAAAACTTTTCCTGAAAGATCAGTAATGACAATTGAGTCAGCTGTGATATCTGCTATTTCATCTTGGCCAAGTTCAAGGGCTCTTTTGGTATGAGAAATGAAGGCCGAAACATCTGAGGCTAGGAAGTTTTCCCCATCACCAACGCCAACAACTAGCGGTGAATTTCGGCGAGCACCAACTATTCGACCTGGTTCATCTGAATGAATAGCTAAAAGTGTGAATGAACCGCGAAGTTGTTTGCAAACTTCACGCATTGCAGCAGCCAAATCTCCCTTATGGGATTTGCGGGCATCACTAAGTAAATGGGCAACAGATTCGGTGTCGGTTTCAGACTTAAATACGTGGCCACGCTTTTCTAGTTCGGCGCGAAGCTCGATGTAGTTTTCGATAATTCCGTTATGAATTAGTGCAAGTTTTCCCTCATTATCTAAATGAGGATGAGCATTTTCATCAGTTGGTCCACCATGGGTTGCCCACCTTGTGTGACCTATCCCAGAGTGGGACTTAGGAACACTATCTCCAAGAATTTCTTCGAGGTTGCCGAGTTTGCCAGCACGCTTTTCTATCCAAAGTTTTTCACCAGCATTTACTGCCAAGGCAATTCCAGCAGAGTCGTATCCGCGATATTCCAAGCGACGAAGTCCCTCAAGGACTGGGGTAAGTGCGAGCTCTTTGCCGGTGTATCCAACTATGCCACACATGGCTGCGCACTCCTTTAACTAAATATTGCTGCTTATTTAAGTTCTGATCTTACTATCGCAGCGATCGCATCTGCGATTGATTCCGCTGTTCTTTGACTCTCAGCCTCCACCATTACGCGTACCAAGGCTTCAGTTCCAGATGCGCGGACTAATACTCGACCCGCGTCACCCAATTTTGATTCATGAGATGAAATCTCAGACTTTATAGCTGATGATGAATCAAGCTTTGATTTATCAACATCTTTAACATTAATCAAAACTTGTGGGAAGCGCTTCATAATCTTGGCTAGTTCCAAGATTGGCTTGCCGGTTTTGGCCATTACTTGCAGGAGTTGTAATGCAGTCAAAAGTCCATCGCCGGTATTTGCGTGATCTAGCATGATGATATGACCTGATTGTTCGCCACCTAGCTTGTGCTTGTTAGCCAACATATTTTCAAGCACGTATCGATCGCCAACAGCAGTCTTTTCTACCTTAATGCCGAGTTCATCCATCGCCTTAATAAATCCCAAGTTGGACATTACAGTTCCAACGACAGCAGGCACTTTCCACTCTGCGGCCAATATCGCCATAATGAAATCGCCATCAATTACTTCCCCATTAGGAGCGATAGCTAGGCATCGATCCGCATCGCCATCGTGTGCGATTCCAATATCAGCGTTGTGCTTCTTTACTTCAGCAATTAAATTCTCTAAATGGGTTGAACCGCAGTTTTCGTTGATATTCCAACCATTTGGCTCATTTGAGATGGCAATTACTTCTGCGCCAGCACGAGCATAAACTTCTGGTGCTACTTCTGATGAAGCACCATTTGCGCAATCCACCACAATCTTTAGGCCGCGAAGGCTAGTACTAAGCGTTGAAAGCAAATGATAGATATATCGCTCAGCTGCTGAATCATCTTGCACTACTCGGCCAACTTCTTTACCAGTGGGGCGTTGCCATTCTTCTTTCAGGCGCTTTTCAATTTGGGCTTCAAGAGCGTCATCTAGTTTGCTACCACCTTTGGCAAAGAACTTAATTCCATTATCTGGCATTGGATTGTGGCTAGCTGAAATCATTACACCTAAATCAGCGCCACTTTCAGCAACTAAATGAGCAATTGCAGGAGTAGGAAGTACACCGACTTTAAATACATCAACACCAGCGCTAGCTAAACCAGCTATTACGGCGGCCTCTAAAAATTCACCAGAAGCTCTTGAATCTTGACCGACAATTGCTCGAGGTCTATGGCCAGAAAATGCACCAATGTCACCCAGTACGTGGGCAGCAGAAACCGCTAGATCAAGTGCGAGTTCGGCGGTTAATACGCCATTGGCAAGACCTCTAACACCATCGGTGCCAAAGAGCGCCATATTTGTATTTGAAATTAACGCTTGCTGTATTGAGAACGCTTACGAGCCTTCTTTAGGCCGTACTTCTTACGTTCGATAACACGAGCATCACGTGCAAGGAATCCAGCCTTCTTAAGTGAAGGACGGTTTGCATCACGATCAATTTCATTTAGTGCGCGAGCAACACCTAGACGAAGTGCACCAGCTTGACCTGATGTTCCGCCACCGTTGAT
>CAIJOE010000122.1 GCA_903822245.1 uncultured Actinomycetes bacterium | reverse complement strand
GATCGCATCAAGGCTGGAAAGTCACCATTATTTAACTCTCACATGTGGGACGGCTCAGCTGTTTCAATGGAAGAGAATATGAAGATTGCTGATGAACTAATAACTAAGTCACAGGCCGCTCACACCCTTCTAGAAATCGAAATCGGCGTCGTCGGCGGGGAAGAAGATGGCATTGAGGCAAAGCACGACGCCAAGCTTTACTCAACGCCAGAAGATGCCCTGCTAACTATTAAGACTCTTGGAACCGGTGAGCGCGGTCGCTATATGGTGGCTGCAACATTTGGAAACGTTCACGGTGTGTATAAGCCAGGAAACGTAGTTCTCCAACCAGCAATCCTTAAGACTTTGCAAGATGCAGTAGCAAAGCAAATGGGACTACCTGCCGGCTCAAAGCCAATGGATCTTGTTTTCCACGGTGGTTCAGGCTCACTTCTTTCAGAAATCCGTGAAGCACTTGATTACGGTGTTGTGAAGATGAATATAGATACCGATACGCAATATGCCTTTACTCGCCCAGTTGTTGAGCACATGTTCAAGAACTACGACGGTGTGCTAAAGATTGATGGCGAAGTTGGTAATAAGAAGGCATACGATCCACGCGCATGGGGCAAGGCTGGCGAAGCCGGTATTGCTGCGCGCGTTGGCGTTGCTTGCCAAGATCTTCGTTCAACCGGCACTTCACTACTCGCTTAATGCCAGCAATAGTTCTCCTCGGAGCCCAATGGGGCGATGAGGGCAAAGGTAAAGCCACTGACTTACTAGGTGATCGGGTTGATTACGTAGTTCGCTATCAAGGTGGAAATAACGCAGGACATACTGTTGTTATTGGCGATCAGAAATATGCCCTGCACCTATTACCTTCTGGAATCTTGTCACCGAATGTAGTTCCAGTAATTGGTAATGGTGTTGTTATTGATCCATCAGTTTTGATGCAAGAGATCGCTGGCCTAAATGAACGCGGCATTGATACTTCAAAGCTAAAGATCTCAACCAACGCACATTTGATTACTCCTTATCACCGCACAATCGACAAGGTATCTGAGCGCTTTTTAGGTAATTCAAAAATCGGAACCACGGGCCGTGGAATTGGTCCGGCCTATGCCGACAAGATCAACCGCATCGGTATTCGTGTGCAAGATTTATTTGATCCCTCAATACTGCGCCAAAAGATCGAAGGCGCGCTTCGTGATAAGAACCAAGTTCTTATCAAAGTATTTAATCGCAAAGGAATTGAATTAGATGAGGTCGTTGAAGAGTATTTGGCTTATGCCCAAGTTCTTCGTCCTTATGTGACCGATACCGTTCTTCTTTTAGATCAAGCCCTAAAGGCAAATAAGAATGTTTTGCTCGAAGGATCGCAAGGAACACTTCTAGATGTTGATCATGGAACATATCCATTCGTAACTTCTTCAAACCCAACTGCAGGCGGAGCATCTACTGGTTCAGGAATTGGACCTACCAAGATCACCCGCGCAATTGGAATTGTTAAGGCTTACACAACTCGCGTTGGCTCCGGACCATTTCCAACTGAACTCTTTGATGAAGATGGCGAAGCTCTTCGTCGCATTGGCGGTGAGGTTGGTGTTACTACTGGCCGTAATCGTCGCTGTGGTTGGTATGACGCGCCAATTGCGCGTTATGCAGTTCGCGTAAACGGACTTACTGATTTCTTCTTAACCAAGTTAGATGTATTAACTGGTTGGGAAAAGATTCCAGTATGTGTTGCCTACGATATTGATGGCACCAGAGTAGAAGAACTTCCTTCTTCACAATCAGATTTCCATCACGCAAAACCAATTTATGAATACCTGCCAGGCTGGAAAGAAGACATCACAGGTGCGCGCACCTTGGACGATTTGCCTGCCAATGCCAGGGCCTATGTGAAATTTCTAGAAGATATTTCGCAGGCGCCAATTTCTGCAATAGGAGTTGGACCAGGAAGAGATGAAACCATCTCAGTTAGGGATCTCATTTGAAGGTTCTCTTGATTGGCAGCGGAGGGCGCGAACACGCTCTGGCAGCCGCACTCAATAGAGATCCAAAACTTGAAGAACTTCACGTAGCACCAGGTAATCCAGGAATTAGCGAGATCGCACTCTGTCACCAGCTAGATATCAAAGATAACAACGCAATCCTTTCATTGGCGCAATCACTTAAAGTAGATCTAGTTGTTGTTGGGCCAGAAGTGCCACTTGTAAATGGCGTGGCAGATGTATTGGCAAAGGCCAAGATCCCCTGTTTTGGCCCATCAAAAGCTGCGGCGCAATTAGAAGGCTCTAAAGATTTTGCCAAGCAAGTAATGCGAGATGCTGGAGTTCCTACCGCAAAGTCCTACACCTGCAATTCAAAAGAAGAGATTGAAAAAGCACTAGATGCCTTTGGCGCGCCATATGTTGTAAAGCACGACGGCCTTGCTGCCGGTAAAGGCGTTGTTGTCACCGATGATCGCGCACTTGCACTAGAACACGCACTGCAATCTTCACAAGTAGTAATCGAAGAGTTCTTAGATGGTCCAGAAGTTTCACTCTTTGGAATTAGTGATGGCAAAACTGTTATTCCAATGCAACCAGCACAAGATTTTAAACGCGCACTCAATGGCGATCAGGGACCAAATACTGGGGGAATGGGTGCGTACT
>CAIJOE010000121.1 GCA_903822245.1 uncultured Actinomycetes bacterium | reverse complement strand
GTAGTAAGCGCTAGAAGCGGTGAGACTGAGGATTCATGGCTTGCTGATTTAGCAACTGGATGGCGGGCTGAGCAAATAAAAGTTGGTTCAACTCATGGCGCAGATCGCACTTCAAAGTGTAATCGTCTATTAGAACTAGAAGCAATTGAGCAAACAGAGTTTGCAAAGCCGTTCTAATTTATTAGTGTGAGTGGCGAGGAATATAACTTCCAGAAGATCCGCGAAGGAAATCAAGGTCAGCTCCGAGGTGTGCTTGTTCCACAGTCTCGTAATACAACTTGCCCCAACCACGGGTGTATTTAGGTTCAGGTGCTTTCCACTCTGCTTTGCGCTTAGCCATCTCTTCTTCTGAAACCAGAATATTAATTGAACGGTTTGGCACATTTAATTCAATCATGTCACCGGTTCTAGCAAGAGCAAGTGGTCCACCAACAGCTGCTTCTGGTGAAGTGTGTAATAGAACTGTTCCATAAGCCGTTCCTGACATGCGTGCATCAGAGATACGAACCATGTCGGTAATACCTTGTTCAAGTAGTTTGCGTGGAATTGGCATATTTCCAACTTCTGGGAAACCTGGGAAACCACGTGGACCGGCATGCTTTAGAACAAGCACAGTATCTTTTGTTACAGCAAGATTCATATCTTCAGAAGCTATTAAATATTCTTCAATTTCTTCAAAGACTAGAGCTGGTCCGGTGTGAACCATTAATTCTGGAGTTGCTGCTGAAACTTTTAGAACACAACCATTAGGGGCAAGAGAGCCCTTTAGAACAACGATGCCAGAACCTGCTTTTTGGAATGGCGCTGATGCCGGTGTTATTACATCTTTATTCCAAGACTCAGCATCCTTAATGTTTTCCTTTACAGACTTACCTGAAACTGTGATGTGCTCTGAGTGGAGCATGCCTTCGATTTCCTTCATAACGGCTGGAAGTCCGCCGGCATCAAAGAACTCTTCCATCAGATACTTACCAGAAGGCATTAAATTAACCAGAACTGGTACTTCGCGGGCTAAACGATCAAAATCATCTAGCTCAAGATCAACACCGATACGACCGGCGATGGCAAGTAGGTGAACAACTGCGTTAGTAGAGCCACCAATTGCCGCATTTACCTTGATTGCATTTTCAAATGCTTCACGAGTTAGAACTTTAGAGAGAGTTTGGTCGTCATAGACCATTTGCACAATACGTCGACCAGCCTCTTGCGAAGTTGAGAAACGACGAGCATCTACTGCCGGAATTGCAGCAGAGCCAGGTAATTGCACGCCAAGGGCTTCAGTAACACAAGCCATGGTGGAGGCAGTTCCCATTGTCATACAAGATCCATTTGATCTAGCTGAGCAAGATTCCATCTGGAAGAACTCTTCAATACTTAATTTGCCGGCGCGAATTTGCTCTGAGTATTTCCATACCGCAGTTCCTGATCCAAGAGTTTCACCTTTATAGCGACCATTTAGCATTGGGCCGCCGGTAATCATCAAAGTTGGTAGATCAACAGATGCTGCGCCCATCAACATTCCTGGCGGCGTCTTATCGCAACCAGCAAGAAGTACTACGCCATCTAATGGATTAGAACGAATTAACTCTTCGGTTTCCATGGCAAGTAAGTTTCGCCAAAGCATTGTGGTCGGACGTTGGACGGGCTCGCCAAGTGACATGGTTGGAAACTCGAGTGGAAACCCACCGGCTTCCCAAACTCCGCGCTTAACGGCTTCGGCAACTCGATCTAATGCGCATTACAAGGATTTAGCTCTGACCAAGTTGTGGCAATTCCGATTACTGGCTTGTCGGAGAAGACCTCCGAGCCAAAGCCCATATTGCGAAAACGTTCGCGGTAGATATATCCGTGCTTTCCTTCTGCCTTAAACCAATTTTCACTTCGGCGGGCATATACCTTCTCGCTCACGGATATCCAATCTCTTTCGGGTCTCTTGTGTATTTAAACTTTGGTAGGCTGATCAATCTGAAGTGAAATCTACTAGAAACATAGTCGAAAGGGAATGAGATGCGCATCGCACGTCTTGGTGAATTTAACCGTGAGAAGCCTGCTGTAATAGTCAGCGATACTGAGGCGGTATTTATTGATGATGTGATCGCAGATTGGAACCGCGTAGAACTAGAAGCTGGTGCATATGAGAAGGTTGCAAAATTAGACCTCTCCTCGCGCCCACGAGTAAAGATTTCAGATTTCCGACTTGGCTCCCCAGTAGCTCGTCCTACTAAGGCACTTTGCGTTGGTCTTAATTACGCCCAGCATGCAGCTGAAACAGGCGCTGAATCTCCTAAAGAACCAATCATTTTCATGAAGGCACCGGACACTGTTATTGGTGGCAACGATGATGTAATAGTTCCGCCAAATTCAGAGAAGACAGATTATGAAGTTGAGATCTGTGTAGTTATGAAAAAGAGTGCGCTTTATCTAAAGTCACCAGCTGAAGCCAAGGATTACATCCTTGGTTACACCGTCTCCCAAGATGTATCAGAGCGTTATTGGCAAGTAGAACGTGGTGGCCAGTGGGTGAAGGGAAAGTCATTCCCAACCTTTAATCCAGTTGGGCCATGGATTGTCACGCCTGATGAAATGCCAAATCCAGAAAATCTGCGGCTTTGGTGCACAGTTGATGGTGAAACTCGTCAAGATTCAAATACGAATGACATGATCTTTGATATCTCATACTGCGTTTGGTATATCTCCCAAGTAATGGAGTTATGCGCTGGCGACATCATCAATACCGGAACACCACAAGGAGTTGGCATGGGCTTTAAGCCAGCTAGATATCTAAAAGGTGGCGAGAAAGTCGTAACGGGAATAGAAGGAATTGGTGAGATCACCAACCACTTCAAAAACTACAAAGGGTAGTTTTTAGTAAGCAACGCCTGAAGCGATCATTACATTGCCCCAAGCAAGGTAATCACCGGTACGAATAACTCCAACAGCGCCATAAGCAAGCTTTTTGAACTCAGCGTGTGGCAGTGGAATGCATTCAGCCTTGGTCATAATTGCTGATAGTTCCTTTGCACGTCCATCTTTGCTTGGTTGAATTTCTTCGGCAAACCAAAATTGTTCAATAGGAAGCTCTAGGGTCAGCATCTTTAAAACATCTACCACTTTAGGAAGATTTGGTCCCATTGATAGATCGATGCACTCAACACCTGCTGGAATAGGAAAACCTGCATCTGAAACAACAATGCGATCGAAGTGACCTGTGCGGGCAACCATTGAAGAGATGTCGCGATTGATGATTCCGGTGTATTTCATTTATTTCCCCTTAGTTACTTGAGTTGATGAATGCTAGAACTTCTTCTGGCTTTGGTGAAGCCATTGCGGCGCCTTTTCTTGTGACTTTAAGCGTAGCGGCATAAATTCCAAACTTCGCGGCAGTAAAAATATCATCGCCTAGGGCCAAACGAGCAGCAAGATTGGCACACATGGTGTCACCGGCTCCAACGGTATCGATTGCTTCTACTTTGGGCGCAGAAATGAATTCACCTCTAGACCCGTCGGTTACATAAGCACCTTTTGGCCCGAGAGTTATCACAATATCTTTGCAGCCCATCATCTTGGCAAGAGCCTTTGCTTGCTCTTGAACACTTGAAGTAATACCTGTTAGCTCTGCCGCTTCTCCCTCGTTTGGGACCACAACATCAACTAAACCAACATATGGATCAAGGGATGCTACAGGCGCCGGAGTTAAAACTACTTTCACGCCATTTTCCTTAGCAATCTGCGCAGCGCGAACTGTTCCCTCAATTGGAAGCTCTAGCTGCAATAACAAGATATCGGAGTCAATAATGGTTTGCTTATGGCGCTCAATGTAGGCGGCATCACCTAAATCATTTGATTGCGGGATGATGATTATTGAATTATCACCATCTGTAGTCTGAACTGAGATATGTCCAACGCCAGTTCCAAGATCTTTTGATCTTTCAATATCGCTAGCTTGAACTCCTTCGGCCTTAAAACCAGCCATAAAATCATCACCAAAAGAATCAGTTCCAAGATTTCCTAGCATTGCCGATTTAACTCCAGCTCGGCCAGCAGCAATTGCCTGGTTAAATCCTTTGCCACCAAGTGCGATCGAAAAACTTGTTCCACGAAGAGTTTCACCCGATTTTGGTCTACGCGGTGTGTATGCAACTAGGTCCATCATGAATGAACCAAAAGTTGTTACCAAAGCACTCACCTATTGGTTGCCTTACCAAGTGAGCCACCTGGGTGACGTTTGCCAAAATCTGCTGCTGTGAAATTCTTGTAAGCCATAAGCGCTGAAGCCAAGACATCACCTAGAGCAATAGTTAAGGTTGTTGAAGTTGTAGGTGCCAAATTAAGTGGATCAGCCTCTTTCTCAAATGCAATATCTAAAAGCGCATCAGAGTTAGTTGCAAGAGTTGAAGCATGCTTTCTAGTAATAGCAATAACCTTATTGCCCCAGCCCCTTGCCATCTTGGCAACGGCAATCACTTCAGCAGTTTCACCAGAGTTGGAAATTGCAATAACAACGTCGCCTTCAGTAATCGCTCCAGAATCGCCATGCAATGCATCGCCAGCGTGAATAAAGAAGGAAGGCGTTCCAGTTGACGCCAAAGTTGCTGAAATCTTTGCACCTACTAGGCCAGATTTTCCAAGCCCGGTGACTATTACATGCCCTTTGCAAGCAACCAATATTTCAAGAGCATCGGTGATTTTGGAATCTAAATCCTTAGAAAAACTTTCAAGTGCGGCAATCTCGGTTGTGAGCGCATTTCTTGCTGCAGCAAATGCGTTAGTTAAATCAGCCATTAGATCGACTCCTTGCTTACTTTTCCATTAACTGTTCTCGAAATATTCCATGGATTCGAATTTTGAAGCGCTGGTGGAAGAAGTTCATCAGCAAATCCTTGATGCGCAACCGGGCGCAAGAATCGATAGACCGAATCTATGCCAACCGAGGTGGTGTGACTAGATGATGATGGCCACTGACCACCATGTTGCATCGCAGCAGTTACTGCAACTGCTGTTGGGAAACCATTCAAAATTACGCGCCCAGCTTTCTCAGCTAGGGCAGCTGTTAATTCATTGACCTGCTCTCCCGCACTTGCATGCAGGCCAGCACATAGCTGACCTTCCATATTGCTAGCTACTGAAACAAAGTCTTGATAGGGCGCACGAATAATTACAGTTGTTGGTCCAAAATGCTCTTCCAAAAGCTCTGGAGTTGCCTTGGCACAATCGACAACAAATACAGTCGGTGTCACGCCAAATCCACCTTCGGTGGTCTTGCCTGAAATAACTTTAAGGCTACTGCTCTTTGCAAGTGCTGTGATCGATGTTCCATATCGATTAGCAATACCCTTATTTAGAAGTGGCGCTACTGAAAGAGTTCCTAAGTAACTTTCAACTTCAGCAATAAAACTATCGCCTTCAGCCCCAGTTGGGATGACCAAGATTCCTGGCTTGGTACAGAACTGTCCAGAACCTAGGGTTGCTGAATCAAGTGCAGCTTTAGCCAGATCAGCCGCTTTCTCTGACAAAACTTTAGGAGTAAAGAAGACCGGGTTTAGCGAGCCCATCTCGGCAAATACTGGAATTGGTACTTCACGCTTTGCTGCTGCATCAACCAAAATCTTTCCAACAAGTCCAGAACCAGTAAATCCAATGGCAGTAATTTCTGGATGGCTAACAATTGCATGCGTAATATCTGGAGAAAGACCTTGCACCATGCCAAATACATCAGCGCTGATTCCTTCTTTTGCTAAGCCTTCAATAACAGCTTCGTGCATTAATTGACAGGTATTTGGATGCGATGGATGGGCCTTAACAACTACTGGACATCCTGCGGCCAGAGCAGATGCACTATCACCACCGATTACTGAAAATGCGAATGGAAAGTTAGAGGCAGCAAAGATTCCAACTACGCCAAGGCTTTGATTCGCCTTTCGGATGTCGGGGCGAGCTGCTGGGACCCAATTACTATCTGGCAGATCAATAATTGCTTGGTAATGCGACCCGGATTCAACCATAAGCGCAAATTGTTCTAGCTGAAACACTGTGCGAGATAGTTCGCCAGTTAAGCGACCATTAGGAAGGGCAGTTTCCTTCATAGTAATTTCGATTAGTTTTTCACGCCGCGATTCGATAGCTGCGCCAATTGCTCGCAAGATTGCAGCGCGCTTTGCTGGTGAGGTTGCACCATATGTGTGCTTCGTTTTTGATGCTTTAGCAATTACTGCTGATACATCTTGCACTGAACTCTCGTTAAATGAGTTTCCAAAGACTTGGCCAGTTGTTGGATCTGCGGCTTGAAAGGTAGCGGTCATATGGCTAAGCCTACCCCTTAACTATTTACGACGAGCAGTCGTAAAGCGTGGGCGATCGGTTAAGTCATTATGCAAGGCAATAGATTCAAAATCTCTTGCTAGCTGCTCAGCAATAAGTGGGCCTTGGACCTCGTTGTGCTCGATGGCGAATAACCCACCACTCTTTAACAATCTGGCAGCAGCCTCAATAAATTCACTTGGAACCGACATTCCATTTGCTGGTCCACCAAATAGCGCCATCGCTGGTTCGAAAATTAACTCCTGTGGGACTCTTGCACCATCTGGCAGGTAAGGCGGATTAGCCACAACCACATCACATTTGATTCCTTCAAGAGCGCTCTTGGCATCACTTTCAACAATTCTTACGTTCACATCGTGCTTGGCAACATTCTTATTTAGCCAAATAAGAGCATCAGCTGATTTCTCCACAGCAACTACGTGGACATCTTTCTTTCCCGCAGTTTCAGAGGAAATAGAAATTGCAATTGCTCCAGTGCCTGAGCCAAGATCGACCACACTTACTGGCTCGGCAAAGGTATTTAATTGATGGAGTACTTCATCTACTAACAATTCTGTTTCTGGCCTAGGGATCAATACTCCAGGGCCCACCTCGTATTCCAAGTATCTAAATGGGGCATTGCCGACAATATATTGCGTGGGCATTCCGGTAAGACGTTGTGCAATTGCTTTGGAATAGAGTTCCTTGCTTTCCTTTTCACTTTCATCATCTAATTCAATGGTCTTAGCATGGAGTTCCATCCGGTTAACACCGAGTATGTTGGCAAGCAATAATTCCGCATCAACTGGGCCGATATTCTTTGTGGCAAGTTGTTCTTTGCCAAACTTCAAAAGTTCTTTAACTGTCATCTTAATTCGCAGCTAGCTTTGCGACCTTGTCTGCTTCAAGAAGAGCATCAATTACTGGTTCTAGATCGCCATTTAAGACCGCATCTAGATTTGAAGACTTGAAGTTAACTCGGTGATCACTTAGACGATTTTCTGGATAGTTATAGGTTCGAATTCGCTCGGAGCGATCTACGGTGCGAACTTGCTGTTTACGGGCAATTGCTGCTTCGGCATCTGCCTGCTCTTGAGCATGGGCGAGCAGTCTGGCGCGCAAAATACGCATTGCTGATTCCTTATTTTGTAATTGCGACTTTTCATTCTGACATGAGACCACAACACCCGTAGGAATGTGAGTGATACGCACGGCTGAGTCAGTGGTGTTTACAGACTGCCCACCAGGACCAGAAGAGCGATAAACATCGATTCGTAAATCCTGTTGGCGAATCTCAACATCAACTTCATCAGCTTCAGCCAAGATCAAAACCCCGGCGGCAGAAGTATGAATACGTCCCTGGCTTTCAGTTTCTGGAACTCGCTGGACGCGGTGAACGCCGCCTTCAAACTTTAGTTTGGCATATGGCGATTGACCAGGTTCGGCAACGCCCTTTGACTTTATCGCCATAGAAAGTTCTTTATAGCCGCCCATTTCAGACTCGGCATAGTCAATGATTTCGCATTTCCAATTGTGCTTCTCGGCATATCGTTGATACATCCGCAAAAGATCGCCAGCAAATAGTGCTGACTCATCCCCGCCCACTCCTGCTTTTATTTCCAAAATAACATCACGATCATCATTAGGGTCACGTGGT
>CAIJOE010000120.1 GCA_903822245.1 uncultured Actinomycetes bacterium | reverse complement strand
GCCCTCATTCATAACGGCGATTGTGTCGGCCATAGTCATAGCTTCTTCTTGATCATGCGTTACATGCACAAATGTTAAGCCGACTTCCTTCTGAATCCATTTAAGTTCAATCTGCATCTGGCGACGAAGCTTTAGGTCAAGTGCTCCTAGCGGCTCGTCAAGAAGCAGCAGAGCTGGTCGGTTAACAATCGCACGAGCTAATGCAATGCGCTGTTGCTGGCCACCAGATAATTGAGTTGGTTTACGTTGTGCCAAGTGCGGCAGTTCGACTAAGTCAAGCACTTTATCTACTGCGCCTTTAACATCTTTTATTCCGCGCCGGCGTAAACCGAATGCGATGTTCTCGTAGATGGTTAAATGCGGGAAGAGTGCATAGTTCTGGAAAACTGTATTCACCGGACGCTTGTACGGCTTCATATCAGTTATATCGGTTGAACCGACATGGATTGTTCCGCTGGTTGGTTCCTCAAGGCCCGCGATCATTCGCAGAGTTGTGGTTTTTCCGCAACCGGACGGACCAAGTAGGGCGAAGAAGGAACCTTCGGGAATTACAAGTGAAAGATCTTGAACTGCATTGAAATCGCCATAGCTCTTAGAGATATTTTGAAGTATCAAATCACCTTTGGCGGATGAAGAAGCATCAGTCACTATCCGTTACCACTTACTTTCTGGAATGCGGTTGAGTACTTCAATTGCTCGGCCGGAGTTAATCCGCGGAATACATGTAGTTTCTTAAAGGTTTCGGCAGTTGGGAAGATCAAAGTATTTTTTGCTTGCTTAGCATCAAACTTTGCCATCTCTTCTTGAGCGCCCTTTACTGGGCAAACATAATTAATATAAGCAGATAGTCGGGCGGCAACTGCTGGATCGTAATAATAATTAATTAGCGCTTCAGCATTTGCTTGATTTTTCGCGGTAGATGGAATCATAAAGTTATCAGATGAGAAAGTTCCGCCTGAATCTGGCACTGCGAACCCAAATTGCTCTGAGCCAACTTGTAGATTCAATTGCGCGATATCACCGGACCAGCCAATTACATGGCTTACATTTCCGGCCTGCAAATCTTGGGCATAAGACTGACCCTTGATTTGGCCGATATAGCCATCTTTAACTAGTTGCTCAAACTTATTAACCGCATTCATGAACTGCGCATCGGTGAATTTGCCAGCAATATCAACACCTTGCCACATCATGATCAAGCCGATGGTGTCGCGCATTTCAGATAGAACCAGAATCTGGCGCTTACCTTTATATTTCTTATCGAATACTTGATCCATCGTCTTGAAGCCCGCCGGAACTTTCTTCTTATTCCAGGCAATGCCGGCAATGATTCCTGCATAAGGCAAAGTCTGCTCGCGCTTTGGGTCAAGTGGTCTATTTGCAAGTAAATCAATTACATTTTTCTTATTCGGAATATTCTTAACATCAAATTTCTTAGTAAATCCGCTAGCAATCCAGCGAGCAGCCATCCACTCAGTTGGTGTAACTAAGTCATAGCCAATATCTTTCTTTAACTTTAATTGTGGCGAAACTTTTGCGGTGAAAGTATCGTTGTCATCAATTGCCTCTTGGTAAGTAACCTTAATTCCGGTCTTCTTTGTGAAAGCTTCTAGAGTTGGATACTTTTTGGTTTTCTCATCAAAATCGATGTAGTAACCCCAGTTTGCCCAACGAACAATTCCAGTTGAAGTAGCTGCATTCAGTTCGGTCATACTCAGACCTAGGAACGAAGCAACACCTAATCCACCTGCGCCAGTAAATAAAGCACGACGAGATACCTGCGAATTGATTATCGCGCGAGCCTCGGGTGAGAGATTTTCTTTTTTAGAAACCTTTTTAGACATTACTTAACTCCTTCGCAGGTCGTGCAAGTTTGGGGTTATCAGGCCTTCTTCTTGTTAGTTGGTGGATGCTGGTTCAGCGAGCGTAATTATGGACTATTACGCGTTGAGATTCGACATTACGTGCTTGATTCGAGTGTAATCTTCAAAACCATAGCTAGATAGATCTTTGCCATAGCCAGATCTCTTGTAGCCACCGTGTGGCATCTCAGCCACCAACGGAATATGAGTGTTAATCCAGACGCAGCCGAAATCAAAGGCGCGAGATAGGCGCATTGCCCGGCCATGATCCTTCGTCCAGATACTTGAAGCCAGGCCATAATCGACGCCATTTGCTAGGGCGATCGCCTCTTCCTCAGTCTGGAACTTCTGAATCGTGATGACTGGGCCAAAGATCTCGCTCTGGATCAGCTCGTCATCTTGCTTGAGATCTGCGATAACTGTTGGGGCGAAGAAATAACCTGGTTGTTCTAGTTGCTTTCCGCCAGCCACAATCTTGGCATGGCTTGGAG
>CAIJOE010000119.1 GCA_903822245.1 uncultured Actinomycetes bacterium | reverse complement strand
GGTGCAGGCAGCCCCGCCATTTCTCATCTTGGCAATCATCGCCCCGGCCACAGCATCATCAATATTTGCATCTTCTAGGACTACAAATGGGGCGTTGCCACCTAATTCCATTGATGTGCGAAGAACTCTGTCAGCTGATTGTTTTATTAATTCTTTCCCAACTTCGGTAGAACCGGTAAATGAAAGATTTCGAACTCTTGGATCATGCAAGATCTTAGAAATCATCGCCCCAGTCTTTGATGGCAAGATGTAGTTCACAACACCTTTGGGCACGCCAGCTCTTTCTAAAATATCAATGATCGCAATTGCGGTAAGCGGGGTTTGGGATGCTGGTTTTAAAATCATGGTGCAGCCGGCAGCTAGTGCCGGTCCGATTTTTCTTGTCGCCATCGCTGCTGGAAAGTTCCAGGGAGTAATTAGAAGTGAAACACCAATTGGTTGATGGGTGACCAAGATTCTTTTGTCACCTGCTGGCGCAGTTCTAAAATCACCAGAGGTTCGAACAGCTTCTTCAGAGAACCACCTGAAGAACTCGGCAGCATAGGCAACCTCACCTTTTGCGTCGGTAAAAACTTTTCCATTCTCCATTGAAATGATTTTTGCCAAGTTATCACTCTCAGCAGTCATCAATTCAAATGCTTTGCGCAGGATTTCAGCTCGAACTCTTGGGGCGCTCTTGGACCAGGTTTTAAAGGCGCGATCGGCGGCAGCTATTGCCGCATCGCACTCTTTTTCACCGGCCGTAGCCACATTGGCAATAACTGATCCGCTGGCGGGATCGGTGACAGCTAGGGCGCCATCGCCCTTTACCCACGCACCATCTATATAAAGGTCAGTTTTCAATTGCATGAGGCAAGCATACGCCTGCTTATAGAAGTAAAATCGGCAAGGTTGATCGATCAAAATGAGAAGAGTAAAGCGTGCCTAAATCTTGGACTGACGATGCGCTAGTGCCAATGGCCCTGCAAGAGCATGCCCATTTGGAAGATCCCTTTACCTACAAGCTAAAAAAGCTATTTCTAGGTAATCCACTTAACCGTCATTCACTTTCTCATCAAAGACTTAGTAAGCGCTTTGCCTTAGGCATACTTTCTTCTGACTGTATTTCATCTTCAGCATACGGATCTGAACAGATTCTTATTGCACTTCTTCCAGCATTTGGTTTGGCTGCATTTGGCATCTTGATGCCGATGACCATGATTGTTTTGGCAGTTCTAGTAATAATTACTTTTTCCTACCGCGAAGTTGTTCAGATCTATACCAAGAGCGGCGGGGCCTATGTGGTCTCGCGCGATAACTTAAGCCCAGTTGTTGCCCAACTTGCGGCAGTTGCACTCATGCTTGATTACATCGTTACGGTGGCAATTCAATCATCAGCTGGCATCGATGCCATCGTCTCAGTCTTTACATCCATACATCCATACAAGATCCAAATGACACTGGCAGTAATTGCGCTACTAACTTTTGGAAATCTCCGTGGCGTTAAAGAAGCTGGCGCAGCCTTTGCCCTTCCTACTTACTTCTTCGTTATTTCACTTCTTATTGTCTTTGGTATGGGTATCTACCGGACATTTGCTGGGACTCTTACAAAGTATGACCCAACTACTTTAAGTGGCGCTGTGGAAATTGGCCACGCAAAAGGCTTACTAAATTTTGCAGCAATATTTATCTTGCTTCGTGCTTTTGCAAATGGTGGTTCTTCACTTACCGGCCTAGAAGCTATCTCAGATGGCGTTTCACTCTTTCGCGCGCCAGAAGGTGTTAACGCTAAAAAGACCTTGATGGCGATGAGCGCCATCTTAGGAACTATGGTTTTCGGTGTTTCTTGGTTTGCTCATGCAACATATTCCACCCCATATGCAAAAGGATCACCAACTGTTATTTCCCAGGTTGCTAAAGCCACTCTGGGTTCTGGAACATTTGGTTCAATAATGTTTTATGTGGTGCAAGGCGCGACCATGTTGATTCTAATTACTGGTGCTAATACTGCTTACAGTGGTTTTCCATATCTAGTTAACTTTGTGGCAAATGATGGTTATCTGCCTCGCCAATTAACCAAGCGTGGTCACCGCTTAGCTTTTTCAAATGGAATTATCTTGCTTGCTTCAGTTGCCACAGTCCTTGTGATCGTTACTAAAGCCTCAGTAGATCATCTAGTTGCCTTCTATGCCTTAGGTGTATTTACTGGCTTTACCTTGGTGGGCTTTGGCATGGCAAGGCG
>CAIJOE010000118.1 GCA_903822245.1 uncultured Actinomycetes bacterium | reverse complement strand
TGAAGTTTTAAGCAAGCTACGCGGGGAATTTTCAGATATAACGATCTCTAAGATTCGTTTCCTCGAATCAGAAGGATTAATCGATCCGCAACGCACACCTTCTGGATATCGTAAATTCACAAGCGTTGATTTAGAGCGTCTTCGTTACGTACTTTCTGCTCAGCGCGATCAATACCTGCCGTTAAGAGTTATCAAGGAAAACCTGGATGCTATGGATCGCGGATTGACACCCTCGGCAACACCAGGAAGCGCGGCCGCGCCCAGATTGGCAACAATCGATGGAGAATTTGCTGCTTCAAACTTTGTGCAGGATTCTCAATTGCGGTTATCTCGTGAGGAACTTTTAGCTTCCTCTGGTCTAAACGAATCGCAGCTAACAGAATTAGAAAGTTATGGATTAGTTGCCATCAGGGGTCGTTATTACGACGCAGATAGTTTGGCTGTATCGAGAGCAGTGGCAGAAATGGCCGCTTTTGGAATCGAGGGTCGTCACCTTCGTTCATTTAAGACTTCAGCAGACCGCGAAGTAGGTTTAGTGGAGCAAGTTATTACCCCATTGTTGCGCCAAAAAGGAAGTGAATCTGCGGCCCGCGCAGAAGAGGTTCAAAGAGAACTCGCATCACTTTCCATTCGTTTACACGCAGCACTGGTTGCCTCCGGGCTGCATCGTTCTAAGTAATTAGGTAGCCTTACCAAGGTGGAACTCCATCCCGTAGACGTTGTAGGTGTTCGAGTTGAGATGCCCTCAAACCAACCAATCGTTTTATTGAAAGAGACCTCGGGCGATCGGTATCTACCAATCTGGGTTGGAGCGGCGGAGGCGACATCTATTGCATTCGCCCAGCAAGGAATTAAGCCGCCCAGACCTTTAACTCATGACTTGATTGCTGATCTTTTGGACTTGTTAGATGCCAAGATTCAGGCCGTGCACCTTACGGAGCTTCGAGACGGTGTTTTTTACGCCGAACTTTTAATCACCGGTGAGCGCACGCTGTCTGCCAGACCATCCGATGCGATAGCCATTGCACTTCGTGTGGGGGCTCCTATATTGGCCACTGAGGAATTGTTTAACGAAGCCGGGATCGATATCCCAGATCAGGCTGAGGATGAGGTAGAGAAGTTTCGAGAGTTCTTAGATCAGATCAACCCGGAGGACTTTCTAGGCTGAGAAACCCTTGATATTTACTTGAGGGTTAGGTCGTGTCGGTCATTGAATCCAGCGCACTAGCAACTTAATATTGGATCATATCCGCAAGGATCTTCCCCCATAGAAGCGAGACTATAGATGAGCACCTCAAGCGACCTTTCGGGTCATGAGATTGGCTATCGTGGTGCGACAGCATGCATCGCAGCTGGAATTACTTATCGCCAGTTAGATTATTGGGCAAGAACTGGTTTAGTTCAACCTGGAGTTCAACCAGCTGCCGGTTCGGGATCACAGCGACTCTATGGTTTTAGAGATATTTTGGTATTAAAGATTGTCAAGCGACTTTTGGATACTGGTGTTTCATTGCAAAACATTCGAACAGCAGTGGAGCATCTTCGAAATACTGGTGTTTCAGAACTTGAAAGCATGACTTTGATGAGTGATGGGGCCTCGATTTATGAGTGCACTAGCGCTGATGACATTGTGGATCTTCTCCAAGGAGGTCAAGGGGTCTTTGGTATAGCTATTGGCAAGGTTTGGAGTGAGGTCGAAGGTTCTTTGGCTTCATTGCAAGGCGAGCGAGTAGATAGTGGTGAGATCGCAATCACCGGTGAAACTTCTAACAGTGATGAACTTGCCGAGCGTAGAAAGCGCAAAGGCGCCTAAAAATCTTTATTCTTCCCTAGTAGATTCAGGTCAGATCAATAGCTAGGGGAGAAGATGAGTTCAGCACGTAATCATTTCGAGGATCGCCATATTGGTCCCGGCTTGTCCGAAATTGAATACATGCTTAAGGAGATTGGTCAAAACTCTCTTTCTGATTTCATCGCCAATGTAGTTCCTACAAATATTGCAATCCATGAGAAACTGGATTTACTCCTCCCATCTGCAATTTCAGAAGTAGAGGCCGTAGCTGAACTTAGATTATTGGCAAATAAAAATTTACTTACAAAGTCATTCATTGGCGCCGGTTACTACGGAACTATTACACCGCCGGTAATTTTGCGAAATGTTTTAGAAAATCCTGCTTGGTACACGGCTTACACCCCATATCAACCAGAAATTAGTCAGGGCAGACTAGAAGCAATATTCGCTTTTCAGACAGTGGTTTGTGATTTAACCGGCTTGCCTATATCCAACGCTTCAATGCTAGACGAAGCTACCTCGGCAGCCGAGGCGATGACACTAGCCAGGCGAGCATGGCAAGGAAGTGATGATGCATCATTCATCGTCGATTCAAATTTGCACCTCCAAATTAAAGCGGTTATAAATACACGCGCCAAGCCACTTGGCATCCGCGTTGTTGAAGTAGACCTGCAAAAAAATGACTTGGGTTCATATCAAGGCCAATATTTTGGAGTAGTAGCCAGCCAAATAGCCACCACTGGTGAAATTCTAGATTTGACCGCTCTGGTAGAAAATGTGCACAGCAAAAATGCACTGATCACGATTGCGTGTGATCTATTAGCGCTCACCATGCTCAAGTCACCGGGGGATTACCAAGCAGATATCGCGATTGGTTCGGCACAACGTTTTGGCGTTCCAATGGGTTTTGGCGGTCCACACGCTGGATTCATGTCGGTACGAAATGGGTTAGAAAGATCAATCCCGGGTCGAATTGTCGGGCAAAGTTTGGACACACATGGAAATCCAGCGTTTCGGTTGGCCTTGCAAACTCGCGAACAACATATTCGCAGAGACAAAGCGACATCTAATATCTGTACTGCTCAGGTTTTACTTGCAGTCATGTCAGGCTTTTATGCGATGTGGCACGGCCCTGTTGGCCTTTGCGAAATTGCAAATCGCGTAAATGGTTTAACAAAATCTCTTCGTTCATCACTGTTGAAATCTGGATTTAAAGTAACTGCCGCAGAAATATTTGACACCATAACAGTAAGTGGTATCGATGCTAAGAAAATCATGACAGAAGCGGTATCGGCTGGATTTAACTTAAGAGAAATTGATGGACACACTGTAGGAATCTCTTTGGATGAAACCACTACTCAAGCAGATGTATTAGGAATTCTTAAACTCTTTGGAGTATCAGAATTAGAAAACGAGAATTCAAAAGTTGGTAAGTCTTATGCGCGGCAATCTTCATATCTGACGCACAAGCTGTTCAATTCTTTCCACTCTGAAACGGCAATGCTTCGATACTTGCGCTCACTTGCCGATCGTGACTTGGCTTTAGATAGAAGTATGATCCCGCTCGGTTCTTGCACTATGAAACTAAACGCCACCAGTGAAATGATTCCAGTGACTTGGCCCGAGTTTTCAACTCCACATCCTTTTGCGCCACGCAATCAATCGCTGGGGTATCGTGAAATGATTGAGCAACTATCCGAATGGCTTATTAAAATCACAGGATATGACGCGGTTTCCCTGCAACCCAATGCTGGTTCTCAAGGTGAATTTGCTGGACTTTTGGCAATTAGAAATTATTTGGATGCTAATGCAGGTAAGGAAAGAGATATCTGTCTTATTCCTTCTTCAGCACACGGGACTAACGCTGCTAGCGCTGTTATGGCTGGGATGAAAGTGGTTGTTGTTGCCTGCGATGATCTTGGTAATGTGAGTATTTCGGATATCAAAGACAAGATCGAGCAATACTCTGGCCGCCTTGCTGCCCTTATGGTCACATACCCATCCACACATGGAGTTTTTGAATCTGCGATAACTGAAATTTGCGGATTAGTGCATGACGCAGGGGGACAGGTTTACGTAGACGGGGCGAATCTCAACGCACTTGTTGGCCTAGCTCAACCAGGTAAATTTGGTGCAGATGTTTCACATTTGAATCTACATAAAACATTCTGTATCCCTCACGGGGGAGGTGGTCCTGGTGTCGGACCAGTTATCAGTCGAGCTCACTTAGCTGCGTATCTGCCTAACCATCCTCTTGATGAAACCTGCGGACCTAGCACAGGTCCTGGACCCGTAAGTTCTGCTCCTTTTGGCTCTGCAAGTATTTTGCCAATTTCTTGGACCTACATTCGCATGATGGGTGGGGCAGGACTAACAAAAGCAACCTCAGTTGCAATTCTCTCAGCAAACTACTTGGCCACTAAGTTAGATCCTCATTATCCTGTGCTTTATAAGGGGGAGAGCGGGTTTATCGCTCACGAATGCATTATCGATTTGCGCGAGATCACTAAGAGGACCGGTGTGACTGTTGATGATGTGGCGAAAAGACTTATGGATCATGGCTTTCATGCACCAACAGTTAGTTTTCCGGTTGCTGGAACGATGATGATCGAACCTACTGAATCTGAAAATTTGGATGAACTAGACCGATTCATTTCTGCGATGGTTTCTATTCGAGCTGAAATCGCCGATATTGAAGCCGGAGAATTAACATCAGAGCAATCACCATTACATTTCGCCCCACATACCAGTTTTGATCTAGTACGTAAGGATTGGGATCGTTCTTATTCTCGAGAAATTGGTGGTTTCCCGGCGGGAAATGATGTTGAGATTGCGAGATCTGGAAAGTACTGGCCAACTGTCGGTCGGGTCGATGGCGTCTATGGGGATCGAAACCTAGTTTGTGCTTGCCTGCCGATAGAGGAGCTCTCGATCAATTAGCAGCTTTACAGAGTTTGATTCTGACATAATATAGATTATCGGCGTAAGCCAGTCGGGTAAAGACGCTTGAATCTGATCTCGATTGCCCATTTAGTAATCCCTAACAGCGATTCCCAGACTATTGCCCCAGTCATTTTAGATCTTCCCACTGTTCTTTCCGTGAAAGTTATTGGAACTTGAGTAATGGCTGCGCCAAATTCTTTAGCGAGCAAAACCATTTCAATTTGAAAACCATAGCCTTTGGAATTAATACCCGCCCCAAGAAGATCTTTAACTAAATCTGAGTGAAGAATTCGATACCCGCTAGTTAAGTCCTTGAAGGGCAATTTAAGGGCCATTGAGGCATACCTTGTGCCTAGTTTCGAAATGAGTCTGCGTTTAGTCGGCCAATTTATAACTTGACCTCCAGGCATCCATCTTGTTCCGATCACCAAATCAGAAGATTCCGAGGCCTTTATTAGTTCCAGTAATTGACCAGGATGGTGGCTTCCATCAGCATCCATTTCGATGAAGTACTCAAAACCCTTGTTAACTCCCCAAGAAAAGCCAGCTAAGTAGGCCGGTCCTAAACCAAGTTTTTCTGGTCGATTTAGTTGCCAATAATTTTCCAATTTCAAAGAAGCAGCAATTTCTGATGTTTTATCTGGAGAGTTATCATCTATATGCAGTATTGAAATATCCAAATCTTCATGCGTTTGCTTGATCCGGCTGATTTCAATTGATAATTCTTTTAGAAAAGTAGCTATGTAAGAAGCCTCATTGTAAGTTGGCAGGCAGATTAGGTATGAAGTTGACATAATCACCAACCAAGAGCGGCGATCATACGATCGATACTTGCGCCTAAACCGTAATCCTTTTGATATTGATAAATCTCACTCAAGTCTTCAGGCTTTTTAGGCATTTTTAGATCTAAATCTGGGATCGGGACATCTAGAGCGCAGTTAACCAATTTGGGTGCAATTTTTGCGTATTCTTTAGCCTCTAGTAATTTCTTTACATGATTAGGCGTAAGTCGATCGTCACCCTTTTTAGCAGCCTCCATTACTTCCCCTAGCGACTGAAAACTATTTGCAATGGCTGCCGCACCTTTCTCACCGATTCCACGAATACCAGGCAAGCCATCTGAAGCATCGCCTCGAATCATTGCAAAAAGTGCGTACCTATCCCCCGGTATCCCATACTTATTTGCGATCCAATTGAGATCTACAAGATCATGGTTTGAGATTCCTTTAGCAAGATACACGACACTAACTTTTCGTTTGTCATCTACTAACTGAAAAAGATCACGATCTCCGGTCACAATCCGAATTGGCCCTGCTTGAGTAACTGAGTACGTCGCAATTACATCATCAGCTTCATAATCATCAGCACCAACTAGCGGAATACCAAAGGCCTCGATCAAATCAAGAAGAATCGGTATTTGTGGACCTAGCGTGTCTGGCTCTTCCTCATCGCCTTCTTCATCTAATCGATTAGCTTTATAGTCTGGGAAAAGGTCAGTTCGCCATGTCGGCCGCCAATCTCCTTCGATACAAGCTACTAATCGATTTGGTTTGTATTGCGTTATTAAACGAGCAGCCATATCAAGGTAGCCTCGAATTGCATTTACTGGCTCACCACTTGGTGAAAGCAAAGTGTCTGGCATGCCAAAATATGCTCGATACCAAAGTGATGCACTGTCAATGAGCATTAGAGTCATGCTAAACCTGCCGAATAAGCAATGACTCCACGATTAACTTTATCCAAGGCACTTTCAACAATTGGTGAGAGGTTTGGCGAGGCTATCGCAATCTGCTTTAGCAAATCAATTATCATTTTCATTGATCTAACAAAATCACCGACAGTTAATTCCGTTCCCTTTAAAATGGTTGACAGAGAATGTCCACTTGCCCATCGATAAGAGGCCCAAGCAAATCCAGCATCCGGCTCTCGCAGTGGATCAAGGCCAACCTCACGCTCTTCATCGTGAATTTGTCCCCAACATTTGGTCATTTCAATTAGGACTTCTTCAACTTCTCCCCTAGGAATTTTGGGGGTGTTTTCCTTGCGTGATTCATAAACTAGGGTCGAAAGAACGGAAACTAATTCGGCGGGATTAAGCTTGGAAAGAAGCTCTCTACGTATCATCTCAGATATCAATAGATCTGTCTCACCATAGATTTTTGAGAGTATTTTGCCACTTGGAGTTATTTGCGCGTTTTGTATATAGCCAAATCTCTCGAGAACTAGTTGTATCAAGTCGAATTGACGGGCAATGACATTTGTTCTATTAGCAACACGGGTGGCTAATCCTGCATTCTCCCGACGCAAACGATCGGCGCGTTCGGCAATCCTTGCATGGGTCTCTCTATCGCTACACCCATGGCACGGATGATTTCGTAACGTTTTGCGAGCCTCTAGAATCTCTAACTCTTGTTCTTGGCGCGCCTTTCGCCGCTTTGTGTTGAGAGACTTTTCTGCATCCTTGATCGTAAATCTAATGTGTGCGTACTCCAGGAAATCGCCGAGGTGACAATTAATTTCCGAGTTTAGCTGTGAAATAGCCTCATCATTTCTGCGGATTTGCTTAGCTAAACCTACTACTGCCTTATCTGCTTGATATTGCGCGAATGAGGATTCAAGAGAAGTTCTAGCTCGTTTCGCGCCCATCTGAGATATTAAATTAATAGTCATATTGTAAGTTGGGGTGAATGAACTTTTGAGTGGGTAGGTTCTAGTAGAGGCTAATCCTGCCGCTGAGGCCGAGTCAACATCTTTGTTCCACAAGATAACTGCGTTACCTTCAATGTCAATACCTCGTCGACCAGCTCGACCTGTTAGCTGTGTGTACTCCCCTGGAGTTACCGAAACATGGGATTCACCGTTCCATTTGGTCAATTTTTCCAGAACAACAGTTCGGGCTGGCATATTTATCCCAAGAGCTAGGGTCTCGGTAGCGAAAACAGCCTTCACCAAACCATTTTGAAATAAATCCTCAACAGTTTCCTTAAATGCTGGAAGCAACCCGGCATGGTGTGAGGCGATACCTCGCTCTAGGCCATCAACCCATTCATGAAAACCGAGAACAAAAAGATCTTCTTCGGGAAGATGCTTTGTCTTGGCAGTAATTATTGCTCTTATCTGCGAACGTTCCTCAGCTGAAGTTAAACGTATTCCCGCCGCCAAGCACTGAGCTACTGCCGCGTCGCAAGCTTTGCGAGAGAAAATAAAAGTTATAGCTGGAAGTAGTCCTTCTCGATCCAATTTTTCAACAACTTCAGCACGACCTAAGGACTTTATTGTTGGAGTTAGTTGTGAGTTACTACTCCATTTGTTTCTATCTTGCGGATTACCTTTGTAGCGCGTTTTCACCTGCCGTAGAGATTCTTTCTCTAAACGTAGGATCTCGGGATTGATCTTACTTTCTCTGGAGAATAGATCTAAAAGTCGATTGCCGAAGAGAACATGCTGGTAGAGCGGGATTGGACGGACTTCGCTAACTATTACCTTAGTTTCACCGCGAACTGTCTGCAGCCAATCTCCAAATTCCTCTGCGTTTGAAACAGTGGCGGAAAGAGCTGCAACCTGAATACTCTCGGGAAGATGAATCAATATCTCTTCCCAAACAGCGCCGCGAAAACGGTCTGCAAGATAGTGGACCTCATCCATCACAACAAAACGCAAGTC
>CAIJOE010000117.1 GCA_903822245.1 uncultured Actinomycetes bacterium | reverse complement strand
AGTGTCATTCAGTTTTTCTACGGCGCTTTTCACGAAGGCCCTTTCGACAGTATCGATATGAATTCTGGTCGGGGCGGGGAGATTCGAACTCCCGGTCTCTTGCTCCCAAAGCAAGCGCGCTAGCCACTACGCTACGCCCCGCGGCGTAAGTGAGAATCATAAGCCAAAATCTGACCCGCTCTGACCACGCTCAATTCTGAGCGCAAAAGAGTAGGGCCCGGGGATTTTCCCGAGCCCTAACTTTATAGATCCGTGAATCTAGTTACTTGTTTAGCCAATCCATGCATTAATTGGTGAGGCTAAGAAGTAGACCATAAATAGACCAGAGACAAGTAGTAGCAATGGATGAATATCCTTGCGACGACCTTGAACCATGCGGATTACAACATGTGAAACAAATCCAGCACCGATACCAACTGAGATGCTGTATGTAAATGGCATCAAAATGATGGTTAGGAATGCTGGGATAGCAATTCCGTAATCATTCCAATCGATGCTCTTGATTTGAGTCATCATCAAGAATCCAACGATTACAAGTGCTGGGGTTGCAGCTTCGTAAGGGATGACTGCCACAAGGGGAGCCAAGAAGGTGGTGAGCAAGAAGAGAACACCTGTGACAACAGATGCCAATCCCGTGCGTGCACCTTCGCCAACGCCTGAAGCTGATTCAATATATGAAGTATTTGATGAAATACCAGCAGCTCCACCAGCGGCAGCAGCAAGTGAGTCAACAATCAAGATGCGCTCTAAGTTAGGAACATTTCCATCTTTATCAGCCAAGCCAGCCTCGTGACCAATTGCGGTAACTGTTCCAACTGTGTCAAAGAAGTCAGATAGCAAGAGGGTAAATACCAAAAGGACTCCCGCCACGATAGAGATTCGGCTAAATGAGCCAAATAGGCTGAAGTGACCTAGAAGGCCAAAGTGTGGGGTGGCAACGATATCGGTTGGAAGTTTAGGAACATTTAGTCCCCAACCCTTTGGATTAACGTTCTTTCCATCGAAGTTTGGACCGATTTTAAAGGCTGATTCGATAGCAATTGCAGCAATTGTTGCAACGGCTATACCAATTAGAAGCGCGCCCTTAACTTTCTTGACCATCAAACCAATCATTAAGAATAGGCCAAAGGCAAAGACGATGATTGGCCAGCCAACTAAAGTTCCATTATCGCCAAGGGCTACTGGTACTGGACCAGATCCGGTGCGACGAACAAAACCGGCATCAACGAGTCCGATTAGTGCGATAAATAGGCCGATACCTACTGAGATAGCAATCTTTAGTTGCGCAGGAACCGCATGGAAAACCGCAGTTCTAAAACCAGTTAGAACTAGAACTGTGATGATTAGGCCTTCAAGGACCACAAGTCCCATTGCATCAGCCCAGGTCATCTTTGATGCAATACCAACCGCAACAAAGGTGTTAAGACCAAGACCAGTTGCTAGGGCAAGTGGGAAGTTTCCAACCACGCCCATCAAAATCGTGAGCACACCAGCAACAAGAGCGGTGGCTGCTGCAATTAGTGCCAAGTTTGGTGCGTCTCCGCCGCCAAGGAATTTTCCATCGCCGTCTTTTGCAAGACCGATGATTAGAGGGTTTAGTGCCACGATGTATGCCATCGTGAAGAATGTGACAACGCCGCCGCGAATTTCACGACCGACAGTTGAGCCACGTTCAGATATTTTGAAGAAGCTATCTAGCATGGTTGACCTTCCTGATTTTGGTATCGGGGGTGTTTTCGACCCCGTGGGTATTCACGGCACACAAGCCGGAGGAAGATGAATTGAGATTAATCCATTACTTGGAGGTAATCAGGGCCACCACACCATATATATGGTGAAAACCTGAGGCCAATCTCCCAGTAACTACGCATAGATCAGGAAATTGCTGTTCAAATGCCTGGTGCGGCTGCGTGTAACATAGCGCCACCGCACAAACATGCGGGTGTAGCTCAATGGTAGAGCCCCAGCCTTCCAAGCTGGCCATGCCGGTTCGATCCCGGTCACCCGCTCCAGTAGTTCTAGAGAATGGCACCGATTAGTTGTGCTGAATATGTCCCCGTCATTATAAATCCTGGGGTGCTCACATTCTGAGAGCAGTAAATTACCGCCGTTAACTGATGTGAAGTTAGGACTGCACTACCGTCCACAAATATTTCAGCTGAGATGTCTGTTTCCATATCCCATGTAGTCCCTCGTTTTGTGTGAGCATCTGCAACAACGTAAGAAGTGGGTGGGGCATTCGTAAGTGCAGGGTCACTTACAGTTAATGAAACTTGCTTGTATGAACCGTCAATATTTCTTGCATGTAGATAAAGTCTTACTACATAAATCTTTCCAGGAGCGAAAGTTCCAAAAGTTAATATTGAAGTACCATCCGCTACACCGGTAATTGTTGGAAATGTAATTGTTTCTACTCTAATTTCCGAGGGCCCCACTGTTCCAGTGTCACCTTTCGAGCCATTAGATCCGGGTGAACCTGCCGTTCCAGTTTCACCTTTAGCTCCAGGTAGTCCATTAGTTCCGTTGCTGCCGTTAGATCCGGGTGCGCCAGTTGATCCGCCACCACTACTTCCTGTTGAGCCAGTAGCTCCTTGTGGTCCGGTTGCACCTGCAATTCCGGTCAGGCCTTGCAAGCCCGTATCGCCTTTTGGTCCAACTAAACCAGTTGTTGAACTCGATGTTGCTTTTAAACCATCTTTTCCAGCAATACCTACCGGGCCTTGTGGTCCAACTGGTCCCCGAAGTGATGCCGGGATATTCCATTTGCCACTTGTCTTGGGGCCATAAAGATTTAATCCTGTTTTATCAAGGTAGAAATCCCCATCGATTCCGATACTTGCAGATGGCACACCTTTGCCACTAAGTATTGTGTTTACGACGTTTACATTTACCCGCCCAGCTTTATTATGAGTAGCTTTTACTGCGGCTGATGAAAGATCTGTTGTGAAGATTGTTAGTGATATTGCAATCGTTATTGAGATTAACTTACTTATCCTTGGAGAAGTCCTGCCCATTTTGAGAACCCCATTCCGGGGTATGTGGTTACCTGACTGGCAACCGAGTAATTCCAGCCTTCGCTTATTTGGGCCAAAAAAGGAAGAGCCCTAGGTCTTGTTTTTTGACCTCAAAGTGGAGGATGCTTGCATGAATGCAATTTGCCCCTGCTTGAGCGGTGCAAAACTCACAGATAACCCTCAGGTTTATTAACTACTCTCCTCAGCATCAAGGAGTTATCTACGGGTATCTAGATGTGAGGGCATCTAGGGCACGAATAACTCGGAGCCGGCGAAGGTCGGAATCGAATGAGGGAGAAAAATGATTAACAAGAAGATTGCTTCGGTTGTTGTTGCATCAGTAATGACATTCGCAACATTTTCCACAATCTCAACAGCATCTGCTGATACTGCTCACGCAGTTGGCGTGCCACCTAAAGTTTCAACAGTTCTTTCTGCTCTTGTAGCAAAGGGAACCATCACTCAAGCACAAGCAGATGCAATCACTGCAGCGCTAACCGCTGCTGCTGCATCAGCTCCTGCAATGCCAAGTGCTTCAGGTAAGCCAAGTATTGGTGGCATGGGCAAGGGTGCTATGGGTCGCGGTGGTTTTGGAATGAATTCTGCAGCTCGCCAAGCAATCATTACTTCAACGCTAGGTATTACTGCAGCAGATCTACAAACAGCTCGTCAATCAGGTAAGTCACTTGCAGTACTTGCCGGAACAAAAACTGATGCGCTAATTACTGCACTTGTTAATTACGACAGCACACAAATCGATGCAGCGGTAACTGCCGGTACTTTAACTTCAGCGCAAGCAACTACGCTTAAGGCAAACCTAAAGGTTCGCATTACAACAGAGGTTAATGAAGTGGGACATATGGAAGGCGCTGAAGTGGGCGAAGGCGGACATGGAATGAAGGGTGCGGCTCCAAAGATCCCAGCACCAACCACTGGCGCTAAGACCACAATAAAGAAGGTAAGCATTACAACTAAGAAGGCTTAAACTCCTCCACTAGGGAAAACAAATTAGCGGCTCTCACGAAAATTCGTGGGGGCCGTTAGTTTTTTCTGAGATTATCTACCTGTGAGAATCCATATCGGTAGTGATCATGCGGGCCTTGACTTCAAAGGTGTAATTGTTGATCACCTAACAGCCAATGGCCATGAAGTAATTGACCACGGACCACATTCTTTTGATCCACTAGATGACTACCCAGTTTTTTGTATTCCAGCAGCAAAAGGTGTGGCAAATGATCCTGGCTCCCTTGGCATAGTCCTTGGTGGCTCGGGTAATGGTGAGCAAATGGCTGCTAATAAAGTTAAAGGTATTCGCGCAGCACTAGTTTGGAGCAAGCAAACAGCAGTACTTGCCCGAGAGCACAACAATGCAAATGTGATTTCAATTGGTGGCCGGATGCATACCGAAGAATTCTGCTTGGAATTGGTAGATACCTTTATTGCCACACCATTTCCCGGAGATGAGCGGCATGTTCGAAGAATTGATCTACTTTCAAAATATGAAGAAACTGGAAAGATCTAACCTTTTCTAAAGTACTTAAAGTCTCGAACTTTGTGATCCTTAGTAATCCCCTTTTGCTCAAAGCGAGTAGTGGGCCGAAAATCAGGCTTTGCAATCTCCCCACCTTCAAACTTTGCACTGGCGGCAAACTTTTCTTCAATCCAATTTGAATAGGCAACCCAATCAGTGGCTATGTGGATATAGCCGCCAGGCTTTAACTTCGACCAAACTAGCGCAAGAAAATCTTCTTGGATGATTCGACGTTTCCAATGCTTGCTCTTTGGCCAGGGATCTGGAAAATAAAGATGAATCGCATCTAGACATTGATCTGGCATCAAATCACTCATAACCACGCGTGCATCTTCATTAATGATTCGAATATTTGTGAGCTCTAGTTCACTAATTCTCCCGAGCAATGAACCGATGCCTGGGCGATGAACTTCCACGGCCAAATATCCAATTTGCCCAAAAGTGTGAGCAATAATCGCGGTGGCCTCACCCATGCCGCTACCAATCTCCATGATTACTTCTTTGGAATTAGGAAAGATTTCTGCTGGGATTATTTTGTGATCTGGCTCAATGCCAAATTCTTGCCAATACTTATCTGTTGCACTTTGCTGAGCATCAGTTATCCGAGTTCCACGCAGGCGAAACGAGCGATTGGCCAAGAATGGTGGTCGTGGCCCTTCTTTGAATTCGCGTGGGGTCATGTGCGCATCTTACGTAAGGCTAGATAGAGTTAGCGCATGCCTGGTGTAAATATCTCAAGAAGTGAAGCAAAAGAACGTAGTTCTCATCTAGCGGTCCAAGGCTATGAGGTGAGTATTGATATCAGCCTTGGCGGTGAAAACTTTATTGCCAAGAGCGTTACTAAGTTCACCTGCAATACCCCGGGATATGACACTTTTATTGACGCAGTTGGAAAGCGCATCATTTCTGCCACACTAAATGGAGCGCCCTTTGATACCAGCGACTTTGATGGCGAGAGTTTATTTATAAAAAACCTGGCACAAAGTAATGAATTAATTATTGAAATCGAAGGTATTTACTCAAAGACTGGTGAAGGCCTGCAATATTCCATCGATCCAGCAGATGGCGAGGCTTATCTCTATTCACAAGGTGAAACTGCCTATATCCGTCGGTTGTATCCCTGCTTTGATCAACCTGATTTGAAGGCAACATTTGAATTAACGGTAACTGCGCCAAAGCACTGGGAAGTAATCTCAAACTCCCCGGTAAAAGCCAAGAGTGAATTAGGTGCCAATACCCTCTGGCAGTTTTTACCAACTCCAAGAATTTCAACATATATCACCGCCCTTATTGCTGGTCCTTATTTCCAAGTCCACGATGAGTATGTTGGCCAGAAAACCGTTCCACTTGGCATCTACTGCCGCAAATCTTTAGCTAAGTCACTAGATCCCGAAGATATTTTCCTGGTTACTAAGCAAGGCTTTGCCTACTTTGAAAAAGTATTTGGTCTGGCATATCCCTTTGAAAAGTATGACCAAATTGCCGTGGTGGACTTTAACTGGGGCGCGATGGAAAACTCTGGGGCAGTAACATTCCTAGAAAGTCTTTTAGTATTTAGATCAAAGGTCACCGAGCGGATGTATGACGCAAGGGCCAACACGATCCTCCACGAGATGGCCCATATGTGGTTTGGAAATATGGTCACCATGCAATGGTGGGATGACTTGTGGCTAAATGAATCATTTGCTGAGTGGTCTTCGCACTTAGCATCAGCTGAAGGAACAAGATTTAAGGATGCCTGGGTTGGTTTTAACTCTGGGCGTAAAAACTGGGCCTATCGCCAAGATCAACTCTCCTCTACACACCCAATCGCTTCAGATATGGTCGATATTGAAACTGTTAATGCAAACTTTGATGGTATTACCTATGCCAAAGGCGCTTCAGTTCTTCAGCAATTAGTTGCCCACGTAGGCCGGGAGAACTTCATTAATGGTTTAAAGAAGTACTTTGCCAAGCATGCCTTCAAGAACACCACACTAAATGATTTATTGGTCGAGCTTGAGGCCGCAAGTGGTCGCGATTTAAAGCCTTGGGTTTCAACCTGGCTTGAAACTTCCGGTGTTAACACCTTGCGCCCCAAGTTAGAGATTTCTGGTGAGGCTTATTCATCAATAGAAATTATCCAACAGGCGCCACTTGTTCCAGAGGGTTCTAAAGAGCTTCGCCCACATCGCCTTGCAGTTGGGCTTTATGACGTTAAAAACGGTGAGGTGGTTCTAAGAAAGAGCGTTGAATTAGATGTTGCTGGTTCAAGCACCGAGGTAAAAGAACTTGCCGGTGAGAAGCTGGCAGATCTTCTAATCATCAATGATCGTGATCTTTCCTATGCCAAGGTGCGAATGGATGAGCGTTCAATTGCCACCCTTAAATCTCACTTAGGCGATATTAAAGATCCACTTACTCGCGCACTTTGCTGGGGAATCTCTTGGGATATGTTGCGAGATGCTGAACTATCGGCATCAGACTTCATTGATATCGCACTTTCTGGCCTTAAAGGTGAAACAAATATCACAGTTGTTACCGTTATTGAAGGTCAACTAAATACCGCAGTTGAATTGTTCTCATCGCCAGCAAAGCGAGATGCTGCGCGAATCAAGGTGGCAAACGCCCTTGGCGAAATGTTAGATAACGCCCCTGTCGCAAGTGATCATCAACTGCAATTTGCCAGAGCTTTTACATCACTTGCCACTACCCCAGCACATAATGAAAAGATCAAGTCACTACTTCAAGGAAAGCTTCCCGGATTAAAAATTGATGCCGATCTTCGCTGGAGCCTAGTAAATGCCCTAGTTGAACGCGGAGTATTTGGCAGGCCAGAACTAGCTGCTGAACTAGAACGAGATAACACGATCAATGGACAGATGGGTCACGCATTTGGCTTAGCAGCCCTTAAAGACAGTGCGGCAAAAGAAGCTGCGTGGAATGCGATCACAAAGGAAGATATGACTTCCTCGATTCGCGAGTCCACACTTCGTGGCTTTAATCGCGCAACACAGCGAGATCTATTGGAAGTCTACGTGGACAAGTATTTCGATCTACTACTTGAGATGTGGGATAAGGCTTCTTATGACATCGGTAGCTCATACGTAGAGATGATGTATCCAACATATATAACTACTCAGAGCACTTTAGATAAAACTATTAATTGGCTGCAAACAACAGGAAAAGATGCGGTGCCTGGACTTCGCCGTTTAGTTTCTGAAGCCAGAGATGGCATGTCACGGGCGCTTAAAGCCCAAGCTAAGGATGCCTAGTAAAACTAGTTGATCTGGCTAATGCCCGAAGACTTTTTCTTGACCGCCGTTGAGAGCAAAACGATGCCGGTAATTGCTAAGAAAAGAATTAGCGGTCCGCCAACAAAGTAGGCAATTGCGGTAAGTGGCTTTAGGCCAGCTCCTGGCATTGCACCTGGTTCTTGATTAATTCTATGAATGATTGCTAAAGACATAGCGCAATCCTATGCCACAACCCCATCTGCTGCGCCAAATGGCCGCAGGTAGGAGATCCATCTAGAATCTGGTTTTCCACTTCCAAGAATTCGCCAAGCAGCTCCGGCTGGTTCGCGTGGAAGTGTGCGAAGTTTCCAACCCATCTCTTTTAGAGTCTTATCTGCTTTGTGGTGATTGCACTTGTGACAAGCAGAGACAACATTCTCCCAATTGTGACCACCACCACGACTACGTGGAATAACGTGATCAATAGAGGTTGCTTGTGCTTGGCAGTAAACACATCGGCCACCATCGCGAGCAAAAAGTGCTCGCCGTGAAAGTGGGACTGAGTGGCGATATGGAATTCGAACAAACTTAACTAGTTTGATTACTGATGGAAGAGTTACCGATCCGCCGGCATAGCGCAGAACTGTTTCTGACTCTTCAATTACTGAGGCGCGCTGATTTAAGACGAGGATCAATGCTCGTCTTTCGCTGACGACACCTAGTGGCTCATAGGTGGCGTTCAGTACCAGAGT
>CAIJOE010000116.1 GCA_903822245.1 uncultured Actinomycetes bacterium | reverse complement strand
TGTACGGCGGAAAAGATTATGTAGTTCGCCAACTTAACGATGCAACCCAATCAATTGCGCTAGCGGGCTCTACTTTTAAGCCATTCGCCCTTGTTGCAGCTCTCGAAGCAGGAATTCCACTGACATCAATGTGGAATGGCGATACGCCACAAACTTTCGACGATTTAGGAAAACCTTATATCGTCTCTAACTACGGCGATGAAGGTTGGGGTCAGATAGATCTACTAACCGCAACTCAGCACTCAGTCAACACAGTATTCGTTCCTCTCGGAATTAAGGCAGGCATGGATAAAGTTGTAGACGTTGCTAGACGTGCCGGAATTCCTGAAAGTGTTGCAATGATTGGAACTCCATCGGTTGTACTTGGCGTTGCTAGCCCCCACGTGATCGATGTTGCAAATGCATACGCAACTTTTGCGGCGCAAGGTATTTATTCAAAACCATATCTAGTTGCATCTGTCACCGGCCCCAACAAAGGTGTGCTTTATGAAGGTAAAGCACAGACACAAGAGGTCTTTAGTAAAGAGGTCATGGCAGATCTCACCTACGCCCTTAAAGGCGTAGTAAATGGTGGAACAGGTTCGGCTGCACTTGCACTTGGTCGCCCAGCTGCTGGTAAAACTGGTACTTCGCAATCAAATGCCTCTGCATGGTTTAGTGCGTACACACCTCAACTAGCCGCATCAGTTGCTCTTTTCCGCGATAGCGCATCCGAATCACTTAATGGAATTGGTGGCCTTACCTCAGTTACTGGCGGAACTTTCCCTGCGAAAATTTGGACAGCCTTCATGAAAGGCGCCTTGAAAGATGAACCAGTAATGAGTTTTCCTGCGCCTGCAAATATTGGTGGACTTGATCCAGTTGTGATGACAAGTGGTGGCCATCAATCGATGAAAAAGGGATAGTTATTAATGCGCGTTACGAGTCGCGTTCTTATCCTCTTAGCGCTAGCTGCATCCCTTGTAAGTTTTACGAAATTTAATTATTGCGCCGCCGAAGATTGGCAATCGCCCGGGCAATATATACATGCTTGTTATTCAGATATTCCTGCTCTGTATGGCGAAAGAGGCTTAGATAAAGGGCGATGGGCATATAGCGGCGGAAGTAAGGCCGTGGAATATCCAGTTGTGCAAGGAAGTGTTATGTGGGCGAGTGCACAATTAATCCCAGGCGGAACCAATAATTATTTTTATGGCAATGCAATCTTGTTGGCCTTGCTCTTCATTTTCATCACCTTCATTACATTTAAAGTCAGACCAAATTTTGCCTACCTATTACCATTAGCACCAGCAGCAATCGCATCGCTCTATATCAATTGGGATTTATGGGCAATCGCGACAATGATGATTGCAATTTATTGGTTTGATCGCAAAGCAGAACTGGCGAGCGCACTAGCACTTGGCATCTCCATATCAACAAAGTTCCTTCCCATTTTTCTCTTGATCCCAATTGCAATCATTTTCTTTCGTCAGGGCAAGATCAAGAAATTACTTAAATATTCTCTCGTGACCGTACTGACATTTACTCTCATAAATCTCCCTGTTTATCTGACTACACCGGCAGGTTGGTGGCGCTTTTACTCACTTAATCTTCATCGTGGTTCTGATTGGGGATCGATCTGGTACGCACTTTCAAATCTAGGAATTGATCTCACTCACCAGAATTATTTATCTGTGCTTTGTTTACTAATTGGCATCACGGCGCTTGCAATTTATTTACTTCAACTTAAGTCAGTTCCAACTCTTGCGCACACAGCGATATTTATATTTGTGATTGTTATGGCAGTGAGCAAAGTTTATTCACCACAATATGTACTGTGGCTAACGCCGCTTGCAGTCATTGCACTCATTGATAATCGTGACATCGCAATCTTTTGGTTCTGGCAAGGATGCGAATTTTTATATCATGTTGCAATTTGGCAGCATCTGGCTTTAGTTACCGGCGCTCACTTTGGTCTGCCTGTCGTTGCGTACTCATTGATTTCATTGATCCGAATCGCTGCCTCGATTCTCCTGCTGGTGCGACTGGCAGCCCGCCATCAAAAATCCCGCGTATTTCCGAGTGAATTTCTCTTATCTACAGCCGAGAGTTACCCTTAACCTCCTGATTCAGCTGCCCACCGGGTAATTGGGTCGGGATTATTAACCCTCCTGTCACGGAAATGCCGTGGCCGTCTTAGTCCAAAGGAGGTCGGGTTAACGTATGCGTCACTATGAATTAATGGTCATTCTCGATCCAGAACTCGAAGAACGTACAGTCACACCATCACTTGAGACATATCTCAAGATCATCAAAGACAGCGGAGGCCGCGTCGACAAGCTCGATGTTTGGGGCAAGCG
>CAIJOE010000115.1 GCA_903822245.1 uncultured Actinomycetes bacterium | reverse complement strand
TACGCGTGGTGTGAGCGTGATTGAGATAGATGCTGCTGCAAAAAGCGCGGACAATAACCAAAGGCAGACTGCGGCGCGTCTGCGAGATAGGCCGGCGCGAATCAAGCGATGAGAGAGATGATCATGGCCACCTTGAAATGGGGAAACCCCGCGTTTTAAGCGCGAGATAACGGCTACTGAGGTATCAAGGATTGGAACTGCAAGTAATAAAACTGGAGTAGCAAAAGAGGTCCATTGGATCTCAGCATCTGGCTTTAGGCGAATAGTAAGAGTTGCTACTAAAACCCCAAGAAATAGCGCTCCGGCATCGCCCATATAAATACGAGCTGGGCTCTTATTCCAAAGCAAGAATCCAATAGTTGCACCGGCTGTTACCGAAGATAGGGCTGCGATCATGTATTGGTGGCCACTAAAACCAAGAACAAATAGCGCACTTGTCGTTACGGCAACTGTTCCGGCGGCGCCGCCATCTAGATTGTCAAAGAAGTTAATTGAATTACTTATTCCAACTACCCAAACCACAGTAATTAACGCATCGATAACTTTTGATCCAGTTGCTGTACCAACAGTGTTTTCAGAAATCAAAATCCAGGCAGTAAAAATTCCAGCCAGGGTCTGCACCGCAAATCTTGGACCTGGGCGAAGGTTTTTCATATCATCCCAAAGTCCAATAAGTCCTAAGACAAAGGCGGGAGCCAGCACTGAAGTCATCAAGATTAAATTCTTAGAACTAAAATCTTTATAGAAAGCTGTTGAGTATGAAACTAGGATGATTCCAATAATTATTGCAACGCCACCTAAATAAGGCACCGGCTCTTTGTGGGTCTTATGCGCTGAAGTCGGAGCGTCATAAATCTCTTTGTTAATTGCGATCTTTCGCATGATGGGGGTTAGAAACCCGACAAATACGAAAGTTGCGACAAATAGTAAAAAGTACTGAAAGTGCGTAATTGCCATATTTAAAGATTAACCAGCAGAACCCGAAGGACCAGATTTGCGGCGAAACATCTTTGGTGCATTTGCACCAGCTGCGCCTGCAACTTTAGAACCAGAAGCTGGACCACCTTGAACTCCAGTGTTGTGCTTGCCTTGTTTCTTGGCCAGCGCCTCTAGCATCTTTGCTTTCGCATCGATTGTCTTGTCATCTGGCTTCTTCTCAGTCATTTCTTTTATCCCGTTTCTTTACTTTTCTTGAAATTTAATTCTCAGAGTTATTAGCACTGAGTAGTGCTTTAACTTCTGATTCTTTATAGCGGCGGTGGCCACCTAAAGTCTTGATCGCAGTTAGTTTCCCAGCCTTTGCCCAGCGAGTAACAGTCTTTGGGTCTACCCGAAATAGCGCTGCTACCTCTGATGGAGTAAGAAGTACTTCTTGCTCGGCGCTCATGTTGGCAATCGTAACCTGATTAAGTGGCTTGTTCATAGGCCGCTACGCGCCGCCAGCGTGAAATAAGGCGTTCATACCCGGTTCCCGCCCGTGTTCCATCTCCTTGTGAGAGGCCAGCAAGTGATAATTGAATATCTTCAATCGAGGTGTCTGCCTCTAGTCCCTGCTCACCTTCGGCAATTAGTGATTGCTCTAAGTAACCGGCAAGGCCGCCGTAATCAACTTCAACAATTGATTCTGGGTGAAAAAGTGACATCCATTCAAGTAGATCAGCAATCTCTTGTTCGATAGGGCCATTACCAAAAGATGCCACAACTGTTTGATGAGTGAACATGCAACGCTTTTTTGCATTTGCAATTGATGTTCTCATCACAGTGAAGGGACCATCTTCAGATTGTCCACGCAGGCGCTCTTCTGGCTCAAAGAGACCAAACCATCGTGGTGGAATCATCCAAGTTTCAGTGATGATGTGAGGAATTTTGTCTTCAATACTTTCAGAATTGATATTAATTGCATCTTCAATATTTTGTGGTAAAAAGAATTTAGTTACTGGCAGTGGAAGTGAGCTCTTGAAATCTTCTAGCGCAGCCCAACATCTAGCAGCTGTTGACCATGGGCAGACATAGCGCTGGCCTTCCCATTCCAAAATGTGTGCGCCATCTGGTTTTAGTGCTGGTGGTTCGGTGATTACTACGCGATGAAGTGCGCGAGTTTGCTCTTCAAAACCAGTTGAAGAAGTAATTGGAATTGCTTCCCAGCGAAGTCTTTCGGCAGGAGCAAATGCAGTTATTGGTTCATAAATACGAAGCGATGCGACATAAGGTGTTGGTCGCATAACTATGCTCGGCGGATGTAGTTGCCCTCTGCGAACGGGTCTTCATCATTTTGTTCAGAATCAGGACTTTGCTCACCATGTAGTTCTTTGGATAAGCGTTCTAGGTCCATCTCAGTGTTTGAATATTTCAAATCACGAGCAACTCGTGTGGCTTTTGCTTTTTGTCGGCCTCGCCCCAAGCGCGTGACCTCCTTACTTGCTCTATAAATTATGAATTCTTCGCAGGCCCTAGGTTATCGGTTCTTGTAAGTGCCTTCCAATGCAGAGCCACCCTTGTGGCTAGTTTGAGCGTGATTGACGACCTTTCCGCACTCCCAGGCCTTCATCCCTCGGGCGCCTAGGCTGGAAATCATCCGCTGGGCAGCGCCCGGGGCCAAGATTGCCACCATTCCGATGCCACAGTTCCAGGTCCGCTCCATATCGCCTTGGGCAACACCACCTTGGGTGGCTAGGAACTCCATTTCAAAAGGAAGTGACCAAGTGCTGCGCTGATAAATCGCACAAAGTCCTTCTGGAATAACACGGGCTGTGTTTTGGGCAATGCCACCACCCGTGATGTGAGAAAAAGCGTGTAGCTCACCACCCATAGATTTAATTAGTGCCAAACAATCTAGTGAATAGATCTCTGTTGGTGTTAATAAAACTTCACCTAGGCTTTTTCCTATTTCTGGCAAATGCAAATCAAGTGAAAGGTTCTTGGTTTGTAATATATGCCGAACAAGTGAATAACCATTTGCATGCAAGCCAGAGGCTGGCATTGCAATTATTACATCACCCTCTTTTACTAAGTGCTCACCTAATAAATTCTTATGATCCACCACTCCGGTAGCCGCTCCAGCAATATCAAATTCATCGGCGCCTAGAAGTCCTGGATGTTCTGCAGTTTCCCCGCCAACTAAGGCAGTTCCTGCCTTGGCGCATCCTTTAGCAATTCCAGAAACTATTTGCGCGATTCGCTCTGGGATTACTTTCCCAACAGCAATGTAATCGGTCATAAAAAGTGGCTCAGCGCCACAAACCACCAAATCATCGACCACCATGGCAACTAAATCTTCACCGATCGTTTCATACTTTCCCATTGCTCTAGCAATCTCAGTCTTAGTGCCAACACCATCTGTAGAGGTTGCAAGTAACGGACGGTCATATTTTTTTAGAGCACTTGCATCAAAGAGTCCAGCAAAGCCGCCAATATCGCCAATTACCTCTGGACGCTTAGCTTTCTTTAGGTGCTCTTTCATTAATTGAACTGCGAGATCTCCCGCATCAATATCAACACCGGCTT
>CAIJOE010000114.1 GCA_903822245.1 uncultured Actinomycetes bacterium | reverse complement strand
TCGATAATGTAAATACCGTTGCGCTCGGCAAAAATAAAGCGCTTCATTTTTGGATTCCATCGACGCGTTTGGTGTCCGAAGTGGACTCCGCTGTCGAGGAGCTCTCGCATTGTTACAACCGCCATGGCGGCACACTCCTTTATTGCAAAACGCTTTCGCGAATTGCACTCGGTTGACGACCTAACAATTTGTTAAGTCCCTAGCGTCTAGTTGCTGACTAGTTGATTCGATTAAGAACAACCAGACCGATATAGCGACTTGATTTAGACGCGTGAAGTCACAGGACTTTCGTTCTGTGCTGGCTTAATCCTAAGCCATCCACAGGCATGCAATTTCCACCGATCCGCCTTGGCCCCCGCTTGCCTAACGGCATTTGGCAGCACGATCTACCCATGAATTCATTGAAGGCCTTCTTTGCAACCGCACTTTTAGCTTTTGGCATTGTGACCGGGGCGGCGCTACCCGATTCGATCCCGGGACTTATGCCCGGGGATGTGCCTGCTGGTAAGCCTGCTGCAAACGCTGCGGTGAGACGTGGGTGTATATCTGGGTTGTCGCAAGGGAAGAGTGGCCCAATATTTCTTGGACGGTGCGCAAATCAGCACCGCCTTCAAGCAAATGCGTAGCAACGGTATGGCGAATTCCATGTGGACTCATATGCGAACCAATTGCAGCCATAGCTTCATATACGACTTCTCTTACAGTTCGCTGATCTATTCGCTTACCTCGCAAACCTAAGAAGATTGCATTTGTTGAACTTTCATTGGCAATTTGTGGCCGGCCTTCACTTAACCAATTTTGTAGGGCTTTAACTGCTGGAATGCCGATTGGTACTACCCGCTCTTTGTTTCCTTTACCTAAAACTTGCAAGGTATACCTACTTTGATCGAAGTCAGCTAGTCGCAACCCACATAGTTCTGAAACTCGAATCCCAGATGCGTATAAAACCTCAATCATTGCCAAATCTCTAATATTTAAGGCAGTTGGTTGGCTATCTCGCTTGGCTTGAATTGCTTGCAAAACAATATCTGTTTCACTGTGACTAAGTACTTCTGGCAATGTTTTATGCGGCTTTGGGATTGCAAGGTTGGCGCCAATATCACTTATTATCCAGCCCTCACTTGCTGCCCAATATGTAAAGGCCCTTATGGAAACAATTCTTCGGGCAAGAGTGGCTCTAGATGCGCCAGTTGATTGAATATTTGCCAGCCATGAGCGAACGTGAGTCAATTCAAGTTGTGAAAACTCAGCTACGCCTAGTTTTTCAATGTGATTTAAAAATGAGTGAAGATCTGAGACGTAACCTCGAATTGAATTATCAGCCAAGTTTCGAACTAGGGCCAGGTGCTCTTCATACTTAGCAACCAGCTCTGCGCTCATGAAAGAAGGTTACTCGGGTTTGCGACCTTGGCGAAGAAGTCCGTAGGTAACGGCATCTTCAAGGGCCATGACTGATGCGGCAATCACGTTCTCATGAACACCAATTGTGTTCCACTCCCCGGTTCCATCGCTTGTTTCAACTAATACGCGAGTTATCGCGCCAGTGCCAAGACGACCTTCAAGGATACGAACTTTGTAGTCAGTTAATTCAAGCTTTGAAAGCTCGGGATAGATTTTTTCCAATCCGGAGCGAAGGGCTGTATCAATTGCATTAACTGGGCCATTTCCAGATCCTTCTGACTCAAAGGTCTTTCCCTGTGCCAAAATAGTTAAAGATGCTTTTGAAGTAACTACCTCGTGATCATCGCGACTAACTGTCGTATCCCAATTAATAACCTTGAAGAAGTTTGCTCGCTTGCCATCTATTTCTTCCCGAAGAAGTAGCTCAAAAGAAGCATCAGCTGCCTCAAAGGTATAGCCCTTTGATTCGAGATCTTTAACTTTGGCTACTACTCGTGAAACTACTTCTTTATCTTCACCAAGTGCAATGCCAAGTTCGACAGACTTTAATTCGATTGATGCTCGGCCAGCCATGTCAGAAACCAACATTCGCATGTCATTTCCAACTGATGCCGGATCTTCGTGTTGATACATAAATGGATCTACCTTGATAGCACTTGCATGCAATCCAGCTTTGTGAGCAAATGCTGAAACTCCAACATATGGTTGTCGGGCAGATGATGAAACATTTGTAACTTCAGCAACGGCATGTGAGATTCTAAATGCCTCACGAAGCGCATTCTCTGGCAATACCTTTTGGTGCTTCTTAAGTTCTAGGTTTGCAATGATGCTAACTAAATCGGCATTACCCGTGCGCTCCCCATAGCCATTTAACGTTCCTTGAACGTGGGTAGCTCCTGCTGCGACTGCTGCAAGTGAATTTGCAACTGCGCAACCAGTGTCATTGTGGCAATGAATTCCAAGGCGAGCACTCGAGGCTCCTAAAACTTCATGAACAACTTGTGAAAGCTCATCTGGCAACATTCCACCATTGGTATCGCAAAGTGCAACGACATCTGCGCCAGCTTGCGCAGCAACTCGAACAACTTCTAATGCATATGCCTTATTTGATTTATATCCATCAAAGAAGTGCTCGGCATCTAGAAATACTCTTTGGCCACCTTTGCGCAAAAATTCTATGGAATCTTTAATCATCGCAAGATTTTCATCCAGATTGGTCTTTAGAGCAAGATCAACATGGCGATCATGACTCTTTGCCACCAAAGTTACGCCAGCAGCCCCAGAATCTTGAAGTGCGCGCAGCAATACATCATCAGCTGCCTTAACGTTTGGCCGGCGAGTAGCCCCAAAGGCCATAAAAGTTGCATTCTTTAATTTCAATTCCGTTTGAGCGCGCTTAAAAAATTCAGTGTCTTTTGGATTAGCTCCAGGCCAGCCGCCTTCGATAAAACCAACACCTAGATCATCCAAATGGCGAGCAATTGCCAACGTGTCATGAACCGAGAGATTTAAACCTTCTTGCTGGGCGCCATCTCTAAGTGTGGTGTCATAGATGTGAAAGTTGTCATTCATTAAATAACCTTCACATTCCAGCCGTGCTTATCTTCAATAGTTCCATGTTGGATACCGAGTAGATGGTTACGGATTTGACCAGTAATTGGACCAGGCTCGCCATCCCCTGTTTTCCAAGTTCCTTGAGCGCTTTTTGCTGCGCCAATCGGAGAAACAACTGCGGCAGTTCCACAAGCAAATATTTCAGTTATCTCACCAGATGCAACGCCATCTCGCCATTGTTCAACTGAGAGCATTCCCTCTTCAACTTTGTAACCAAGATCTTTAGCAACCCTAAGAATTGAATCTCTTGTTACTCCCGCAAGCAATGTTCCAGTTAGCTTTGGTGTGAAGACTGTTGCATCTTTGCCTGATCCCTTGATGAAGTAGAGGTTCATTCCACCCATCTCTTCAACCCATTTGCGCTCTGTAGCATCTAGCCAAACAACTTGATCGCAACCCTCAGCAGCAGCCTGCTTTTGTGCCAAAAGTGAACCGGCATAATTTCCACCAGTTTTAGCAGCGCCTGTTCCGCCCTGCGCAGCCCGAACAAACTCTGTTGATATCCAAACAGTTACTGCCTTATTTGGATTGAAATAAGCAGAAGCTGGAGTTGTAATAACAAGGTAAGTAGCGTGATTAGATGGACGAACACCTAAACCAACTTCAGTTGCGATCATGAATGGGCGAATATAAAGGGACTCCCCAACATTCTTTGGGACCCATTTTGATTCGCTTTTAACTAATTCAGTAACTGTCTTAACAAAATCTTCCACGGGCAATTCAGGTAGCGCCATTCGGGCCGCACTTTTTGCAAAGCGCTCACCGTTAGCATCTGGACGAAAAAGACTTATTCCACCATCTGGTTGGCCGTATGCCTTGAGTCCTTCGAATATTTCTTGACCGTAATGAAGCACTGAAGTTGCAGGGTCAAGTGAAAGTGGACCATATGCCTTTAGCTCAGCATCACTCCAGCCTTTACCTTCAGACCACTGCGCTATCAACATATTGTCGGTGTAATACTTTCCAAAGCCACCCTCAGCTATTTTGGCATTTCGATCTGCCTCTGTTGCAGGATTTGGGTTTGGATTTAAATGAATTCTCATTTCACACCGGCGGCTAGCGCATCTCCAATTTGAGTGGTGCTTCGCTTAGAATCTCCGCGAACAAGTAAGTCTGCGGCAACTGCGCGCTCAACATCTGCTGCAGCTTCAGTTAAACCAAGATGAGAAAGCATCATTGCAACAGACATGATCGTTGCAGTTGGATCAGCTAAATTCTTACCGGCAATATCAGGTGCTGAACCATGTACTGGTTCAAACATTGAAGGAAATGCACCGGTTGGATTTATATTTCCAGAGGCAGCCAATCCAATACCACCACAGATGGCGGCAGCAATGTCAGTCAAGATATCGCCAAAAAGGTTATCGGTTACAACAACATCAAAGCGCTCTGGATTTGTAACAAAGAACATTGACGCCGCATCAACGTGTAGATAGTCGGTAGTGATATCTGGGAATTCCATTGCTACTTCGTTAAATGTGCGAGTCCAAAGGCCACCGGCGCGAGTAAGAACATTGTTCTTGTGAACCAAAGTTAGTTTTTTGCGTGGACGAGACTGTGCGCGCGCAAATGCATCACGAATTACCCGCTCAGCGCCGCGACGAGTATTTAGGCTCTCTTCGGTAGCGATTTCATCTTTGGTTA
>CAIJOE010000113.1 GCA_903822245.1 uncultured Actinomycetes bacterium | reverse complement strand
GGGCAACTCCTATGAACTTAAGTGAACGCTTGGCTTTATTCTGCGCGATTATTGCGGTGAGAACTTCCCCGCTTTTAGACCAATTAGAGAAAATGACGTCCACCCCGGCCTTAGAAAGACCTACGACACTCGCGCCGATGCCCGAAACTTCGTTCTTGGAAAAAGTAATGATCTTTGGCTTTGTTGCCTTAGCCCCAGCCAGGAAATTGGCTTCATCTGATTGGGCAACCGCGTTATATGACTCCCCGATAAAAGCAATCTTCCCGCTTTTGCTACTCAACGCAGCAAGCACGCCTGCTAAGTAAGAGCCTTGATCTTCTCGAAACGCTAGAGCTGATACCGAAATAATGTCGATATCTCCATTGTCCACAATCGCGTATTGGCTCTCTGGAAACTTTGAAGCAATGGTTCTCATTGCTAATTTAAAGTTTGGGCCAACTGCAAGTACTAATTGATAGCCGGATTTAACTGCAAATTCAATCCGATTTTCGCGATCAAATTCGGTGCCAAGTGTTACAAATTCCCTAAGTGAAAATTGATTTAAGCCAAACTTCTTCTTGGCTTGGTCAACGCCTAGTGCGGCAGCATCATCTGTTCCACCATCGCCGCGTCCACCAACATCATAAATAACTGCAATTTTTGGGGCGGTTGCTGCGAAAGATGAAGTTATTGGCAGTAAGGCCGAGATAAGAACTAAAAGTAAAACACTCGCTAATTTACGCACGAGGAATGATGCCCATAGCATCGTAGGTATCTTTCAAAGTTTTTTCAGCCACAGCTCCGGCTTTCTCGGCGCCGATTTTGAGAATCTTATTAAGGTGCGTTGGATCTTCAAGTAATTCAAGAGCCTTGGCGCGAATTGGACGGAAGAATTCAACAACGACTTCAGCTACTCCAGTCTTGAAATCGCCGTAACCTTTACCTTCAAAATCCTTCTCTGACTCGGCGATAGATTTATTTGTCAATGCTCCATAAATGGTTAAAAGATTAGAAATTCCTGCTTTATTCTTCTCATCGAACTTAACTTCTCGCTCGGTATCGGTAACAGCACTCTTTATCTTCTTAGTGTTTATTTCCGGAGCGTCCATCAAATCAATAATTCCGTTTGGTGATTCAGCGGATTTGCTCATCTTTGATGTTGGATCTTGAAGGTCATAAATCTTTGCACCGGCTTTTAATATATAACCAGATGGGATAGTAAATATCTCTTTATAGGTTGTGTTAAATCTTTGAGCCAAATCACGAGTCAATTCAATGTGTTGGCGTTGGTCTTCGCCAACTGGAACTTGGTGGGCTTGATAAAGCAAGATATCGGCAGCCATCAACATTGGGTAGGTGAAGAGGCCAACAACAGTGCGATCAGCTCCAGACTTTGCTGACTTATCTTTGAACTGTGTCATTCGGCTTGCTTCACCAAAACCAGCAAGGCATTCCATTACCCAAGCAAGTTGATTATGTGCTGGGACGTGAGATTGAATAAAAAGTGTGCACTGCTCTGGGTCTAAGCCAAGTGCAATCAATTGGGCTACTGATGCCAAAGTTTGTTTGCGAAATTTAGTTGGATCAGGTGAAGTGGTTAATGCGTGTAGATCAACGACGCAGTAAAAAGCGTCATGGGAATCTTGAAGTTCGACCCATTGCTTGACGGCGCCTAAGTAATTTCCCAAATGGAATGAGTCATGAGTTGGCTGAATGCCAGAGAGGACTCGATCTTTAGTGCTCATGGACCGTATCTTTCCATCCATCGCTCGAGATTAGTAATTGACCTGCGCGCTTACCTTCCAAAGTTAGGACGGTTATTCGAGCGTTTTCTAGTTGTAAAACATCGTGAACTTCAGGGATTCGACCAAGTTGGTGCATTACATATCCCCCAGCCGTTTCATATGGACCCTGTGGGATGGCAATACCGGTTTCCTCATAGAGATCTTCAAGTGATATCAGGGCATCGACTTCGAAATCTCCACTGCGAGATTGAGGGGTGACCTCTTCATCTTCTAGGTCATATTCATCCTGGATATCACCAATAAAGCATTCCACCAAGTCTTCTAGGGTGATAATTCCATCAGTTCCGCCATATTCATCTAGAACGATGGCAATGTGGTGACGCTTTGATCGCATTTCAGCAAGAGCTTGCAGCACGCCTTTAGTTCCAGGCAAAAATAAGACTGGCCTAATTAAATCTAAAATTGTCTGATCGATCGCTTCACTTAGTTTTGGATTTAAAAGGTCACGAACATGTAAAAAACCGATTACTTCATCAGTGCTGCCACGAGTTACTGGGTAACGCGAATGTGCATCCTTTACAGCTACCGCTATGGCTTCGCTAATAGAAAGTCCAACGTCTAGAAAATCAACTTCGGTGCGAGGAACCATAATTTCATGTAATTGAAGATCCCCTGCATTGAAAACTTCTTCAACAATATCGCGCTCTTCAACTGATAAGCCGGTGTGGCCTGTGACTAAATCTACTAATTCTGCTTCTGAAATTTCGGAGCGAATTTCTTTTGATCCAACTCCAAATAGTTTTACGACAATATCGGTGGATTTGGAGAGTAGCCAAATGGCTGGGCGGAAAATCTTTGCTATCTGATCAATAATTGGCGCTGCGGCGAGCGCAATTGGTTCAGTTCTATAAAGTGCCATCCGCTTTGGCACCAATTCGCCAAAGACCAATGAAACATATGAAATGACCAAAGTTAGTGAGATAAGTGAGACGGTATTACTAGCGTTCTTTGAAAGTCCCCACCTTTCAAAAACTGGAATTACATAAACTCCCAACCGCTCAGAACCAAGAGCGGCCGATAAAAACCCCAAGAAGGTTATTCCCACTTGTGCGGCGGCTAGAAATCTATTTGGGTTCTTGGAAAGTTCAGCTACTCGGGCGCCTCGTTTGCCTGTTGACTCTAATTGGCGCACCTGGGACTCACGAAGGGATATCAGCGAGATCTCAGCGGCTACAAGGAAGCCAGCCACGGCAATAAATAGCAGCACTAGGGCGATATCGCGCAGGACGTGGAATGTCACACGCGTAAGCCTACCTTCGCCTATAGCGCCAGGGGCTCACCTCGCGTAACCTAGGCCCACGCTCAACCGAGCGCGTAGTAATTCTTCATCCAACGGATCGTCGGGCACGTACCTGCCCGGAGAAGGAGTAGCACCATGGCGTCAGTTGTATTTGAAAATGCTTCCCGTATTTATCCGGGAACCACAAAGCCGGCAGTAGACAAGTTAAGCCTAGAAATTAAAGATGGCGAGTTTCTTGTTCTAGTTGGTCCATCAGGTTGCGGAAAGTCAACATCACTTCGCATGCTTGCTGGTTTAGAAGAAGT
>CAIJOE010000112.1 GCA_903822245.1 uncultured Actinomycetes bacterium | reverse complement strand
AGCTAGGTAGAGAGAAATTACGCAGACAGATACAACTGCATAAAAAGCAGTTGGAACACCTGATGGTGATTTCCATAGCGCAGGAAGTGTAAGAACAACTCCCGCTATAGCTGATGCAACTACCGCATTAATTGGAACTCCGTGAGTGTTCACTTTCTTCCAGAGATTTCCTCCAGGCACAGCTCCATCGCGGCTAAATGCATACATCATGCGTGAGCATGAAGTAAGGCAAGCAGTAACGCAGAAGATCTGTCCCACGGTAGTAATAATCATGAGCAACTTAAATTTCACGCCAGTACCCAGCGCTGTTGCAAGCAATGCAATAATCGATCCACCGCCATAAGGATTGACCTTAGGGTCGAATGAGTTGATTACATCTGTATTTGTTGCCACGTAAAGGAATGCCATCAGCAAGATATATCCACCGATTGCTGAGTAGAAGATTGACTTCCAAATTCCCTTTGCAGCTGAGATATGTGCATCGTGTGTCTCTTCAGACAAGTGAGCAGATGCATCGAAGCCGGTAATTGTGTACTGAGTCAGCAAGAAGCCAACTGGAAGTACATAGAACCAATAATTACCAAAACCACTGTTATTGATCTGATGAGTAAATACCCATGAAGTGCTCTGGTGCTTTGCAGGAACCATAATCAAAATCAAGATCACTGCCGCAACGCCACCTACGTGCCACCAAACATTGATGCTCTGTAGGCGGTGAATAATGGTTGCACCATAAATATTCATCGCAATATGAATCAAGAGTGTTACCGCAAAAACCGCGAATACCAACTTCAAGTTGCCAGGATCAATTGAGTTGTTAAATAGATTTGCCGTGTAAACAGCAAAGTTCGCAAATCCATAATCAACGCCTGCGGTTACCGCGATTAAACCCATGAGATTTAACCAGCCAGTCACCCAGCCATGAACCGGGCGACCTAAATTAAGCGCCCAGTAATAAATTCCACCAGCGGTTGGCATAGCAGAAAGAAGTTCAGCCATTACCAAGCCGATGATCATGATTAAGCTCGCGATAATTGGCCAGCCAACTGAAATGGCTACCGGTCCTCCGTTATTCCAAGCCTGTGCGAATGTTGTGAAACATCCGGAAAGGATCGAGATAATTGAGAATGAAATTGCAAAGTTGTGAAAACCACTCCAATTTCGATCAAACTCTTGTTTATATCCGAGCTCAGCAAGTCTCGCTGCATCTGCATCGTGATTATTAGCCAATTGCATTCCTCCTAAAGCCGTTTTAACCACGGAACCCCTTGCTCCGTGGTCAGTGGTGCTGGATCGATGAAGGTCACCGAGGTAACCTTTCTACTTCTAAGTGTGCTCTCAACGGAAGAGGTTTGTCTCAAAATGTGCCGACTTATGGGGTTCGTGTCGTCAAGACCTGAAACTTTCGCTGCTGCTGCCGGGGCCAATTTGTCCGAATTTATTGAGCTGTCGGCAGTTCATTGCGATGGTTGGGGTATTTCAGCAATCAAGCAGGGGGGCCAAGATTCTAAATTGGATCGAGCAGCTGAAGTTGCGCGTACCAGCCCGGATTTTGAACGCGCTCTTACAAATACAAATTCAGATGGTGCATTACTTCACCTGAGATGGGCGACTACTGGAATTGGCATAAATGAGAATAATGCTCATCCATTTATGCATGATGGCTATACCTTTATTCATAATGGCGCGATCTATCCGAAAGATGCTCTTGATTCTTACATCGCTGAAGATCTTCGCCAGTTTATCTTAGGAGATACTGATAGCGAAAGATATTTCTACTTTCTCTTAACTGAAATTAGAAGGTATGGCTTAATTGATGGCGTAGTCAGCGCGCTTACTAAAATTAAAGAGTTAGATTTTTCAAGCATAAATGCGATGCTTCTAACCGAATCAGAATTTATAACTATTTGTGAACACGATCCAGATCGAAAGCCTGATTGGGCCGATAATGGCTATTACGAGCTCTATTACAAAATTACCGAAAAAGATGTAATCGTGGCATCTAGCGGTTGGAATCAAGATGGCTGGAAAAACTTACCAAACCATCAGATTCTCGTCGTTGATCGCTCATCGCTCGAAGTCAATGTGCTTGCAATCTAACTCAGCGCTATCCTTCTACTTATGACGCGCACTTATCTGGTTGAAACATACGGCTGTCAGATGAATGTGCACGATTCTGAGCGAATCGCCGGCTTGCTTGAAGCCGATGGTTATCTCCCGGTTGAAAAGGGCAAGCAAGCTGATTTAGTGGTCTTTAATACCTGTGCGGTTCGCGAGAACGCTGACAATAAACTTTATGGAAATTTAAGTTTTCTAGCACCGGTAAAGAAAGCTAATCCTGCGATGCAGATTGCAGTTGGTGGCTGTCT
>CAIJOE010000111.1 GCA_903822245.1 uncultured Actinomycetes bacterium | reverse complement strand
CGCAAAATCCAGATCTTGTTTTATTAGATGTCATGCTTCCAGGACTAGATGGCGTTGAAGTTTGTAAATTAATTCGCGAAAAATCAATGGTTCCAATTGTCATGCTCACCGCTAAGAGTGACACCCAAGATGTTGTTGCTGGGTTAGAAGCTGGTGCCGATGACTACATGGTTAAACCTTTTAATCCCTCAGAGCTAGTTGCTCGCATTAAAGTACGCCTTCGTCGCAACTCAGCAGAGGTTAGTTCGGCGCTTCGAATTGGCAACATTGAAATTGATCAAATTGCTCACTCAATTGTCCGCGATGGTCAAAGTGTGCCACTGACTCGCCTTGAATTTGATTTGCTTGTGGCATTGGCAAGGGAACCAGGTCGCGTATTTACTCGCGAGGCTTTGCTTAGTGAAGTGTGGGGTTACCGTCCGGCGACAGACACAAGACTGGTAAATGTTCACATTCAACGTCTTCGTTCTAAGGTAGAAACAGATCCAGAAAATCCAAAGATTATTCTCACCGTACGAGGTGTTGGATATAAGGCTGGAGTTCCCGGAAGCGCGGAGTGATTTAATTGCTCAAACGATGGCGCAGATCATTAGTACTTCGAGTGACAGTAACGATTGTTGCTCTGTCAATGATTATTATTTGGTTAATCGGTTCAGCACTTTATAGCCAGGTTTCGACTGGTATTTTCAAAGAAAAACTTAACGTGTCTATTGCGGATGCAACTTCAACTTCAAGATCAACTCAACTCCAGCTATCAATCGCTCAATATCAAGATAAAGCAACTGTGAAGATGATCATTAACGAAATTCTTTCCGTCCCATCAGTGAGCGGAAGTAACTCTGGGCGCGAAATTGCGTTATTTCCATTCCCAAAAAATACCAGCGCAACAAATTACCGAGGAACTTCAAATCTAATGTCGCCAAAATCCGTGGCAGATTCCTTCAGAACTAAAACTCGTGCGGCAAAAGGCCCAATCTGGGAACGCACAGATATTTTATATTTAGGCGGAAAAATAGATCACGGTATTGTTGTTGGAAATATATTGGAGATTCCAAGCGCCGGTAAATACGAAATATATGTGTTGTTCAGTCTTTCACAGCAAAATGCGACACTTACTCTAATAGGTCGCTCACTTTGGCTAACTGGAATTGTCCTAACACTCCTGCTTGGAATTCTCTCTTGGTTAGTCCTGCGCCAACTAATTGCACCAGTTCGTGATGCTGCAAGAATTGCTGAACAACTAACTGCTGGAGATCTAGATCAAAGAATGGATATCCGCGGGGAAGATGAAATCGCCCGACTTGGTTATGCCTTTAATGAAATGGCTGTCTCACTCAAGCAACAAATCTCACGCCTTGAAAATCTATCTAGGCTGCAGCAAAGATTTGTATCTGATGTGTCCCACGAACTTCGAACTCCTTTGACCACAATGCGGATGGCTTCACAGGTTCTTTATTCAGCAAAAGATGGTTTTGAGCCCTCTGTTGCCAGAAGTGCCGAACTATTAGCCTCACAGATTGATCGCTTTGAAGCACTTTTAAATGATCTACTTGAGGTAAGTCGCTTTGACGCAGAAGCTGCCGTTATGGAGATCAGGGAAGTTGATTTCATTGCTTTGGTACGTGAAGCAATTGACTATGTTCACCCGAGCCAAGAGCGCATAATTGAACTACATGCACCAAGTGAGCCCATAATCGTTGATGTGGACCCACGAAGAATTCAGCGGATTCTTCGCAATCTTCTTACAAATGCGATCGATCACCGCGAGGAAAAGACAATTGATATCACCATAGCCCAAAGCGAGGATGCAGTCTCTGTTGGAGTTCGTGATTACGGTGTTGGATTTAGCAATAGAGATCGCTCTTCGCTATTTGAGAGATTTTGGCGAGCTGACCCATCAAGAGCTCGTGTTCGAGGCGGAACCGGCCTGGGTCTATCAATTGCCATGGAAGATGCAAAATTACACCAAGGAAAACTTGAAGCATGGGGACTTCCTAGTAAAGGTGCCCATTTTGTTTTAACGCTTCCTAAATTTTCAGGAGGCACAATCACCTCAACTCCGATACAAGTTATCCCAAGGGGAGATTTTTAAACAGATTAGTAATTTATTTCCATAGTCCTTAATAACTATGGAAACCTTAGATAGTGCAAAATACTTTCAAGTCCCTATCGAATTTACTATTTCCACAAACTTGTATTGGCTGCGCAAAATTAGGAAGCAATCTCTGCAGGGATTGTGCTATTCAGATTCACACCCCAGCACTTCTAACTACGAGGATAAATCTTTTAGTATTTGCCGGCACTAGATTTTCCCCTTTAGCATCACAATTAATTCTTGCCGCGAAAGAGGATAACAACCGAGCGGCACGCGAAATCTTAGCTAATTCAGCGACTCGAGCACTTGGCTATGCCATGCGCAAGTTAATGATTAACTCCGAGGGCTCAAACTTAGTTTTGGTGCCAATTCCTTCTAGAAATTCAATTAATCGTTCTCGTGGCTTTCTCCACACGATGGCACTGGCGAAATTAATTGTCGCATCCTCCCAGATGCCTACAATTCAAATCATAAATTGCCTTGAACATTCCCGAAAAGTCACTGATCAGTCAACACTTAATAATCAAGAACGATTGCGGAATATGGCGGGTGCAATAATTGTTAAAGATCATGTGCGAATACCAATTTCTGATAGGACCAAGGTTTTCCTCCTTGATGACTTGGTTACGACCGGCAGCACTGCAAATGCTGCCAAAACTGCGCTAGAGGCTCGAGGAATTGGGGTTCTTGGGGTCATTGCCTCGTGTGCGAGTTAAGCCTATATACGCATTAAGATAGAACCGTGGCCAGAAGTGGGCCGTAATTAACTTTGGGATATTTCGAGATGGAAGAGGGCAAGTGTCAGTTTTAGACAAGATCTTGCGTGCCGGTGAAGGCCGCCATGTTCGTCAGTTGGAAAAAATAGCGCAAGTTGTAAACTCTTTTGAATCCACAATCTCAGCACTCTCTGATGAGGAATTACGCAATCAGACCCAAAAGTTTCGCCAACGCCTAGCTAATGGTGAGACGTTAGATGATCTACTCCCAGAAGCATTTGCAACTGTTCGAGAAGCAGCAAAGCGCACTTTGGGACAACGACACTATGATGTTCAGATCATGGGTGGTGCGGCACTTCACCAAGGAAATGTTGCCGAAATGCGAACCGGTGAAGGTAAAACTCTTGTCTCAACTTTGCCAGCATATTTAAATGCTCTTTCTGAAAAAGGCGTCCACGTTGTTACCGTTAATGATTATTTGGCAGAGCGCGATAGTGAGTGGATGGGCCGTATCCATAGATTCTTAGGGTTGAAAGTTGGTGTAATCCTTTCGAGCATGACTCCTGCTGAGCGCCGCGAAGCATATGCTGCAGATATCACCTACGGCACTAATAATGAATTCGGTTTTGATTACCTTCGCGACAACATGGCTTGGACCTTGGAAGATTGTGTGCAGCGTGATCATAACTTTGCGATTATTGATGAGGCCGACTCAATTCTGATCGATGAGGCAAGAACTCCACTTATTATTAGTGGGCCAGCCGATAAGGCAACAAAGTGGTATTTAGAATTTTCAAATATTGTGCAGAAAATGGATCGCGATCTTCACTACGAGGTAGATGAGAAGAAGCGAACTGTTGGAGTTATCGAGGCTGGTGTTACCCGCGTCGAAGAGCTTCTGGGAATTGAAAACCTTTATGAGTCAGTAAATACACCAATGATCGGCTATTTGAATAATGCGCTAAAGGCTAAAGAATTATTTAAGCGTGACAAAGATTATGTAGTAATGAACGGTGAGCTTTTGATTGTCGATGAGCACACTGGCCGTATGTTGGCAGGCCGTCGCTATAACGAAGGACTTCACCAGGCACTAGAAGCCAAAGAGCGCGTAGAAATTCAGGACGAGAACCAAACGCTGGCAACAATTACCTTGCAGAATTACTTCCGCCTATATGAAAAGCTCTCTGGCATGACCGGTACAGCAATGACTGAAGCTGCGGAATTGATGCAAATTTACAAGCTTGGTGTTGTTCCAATTCCAACAAACCGTCCAATGCAACGAATTGATGCCCCAGATCTCATTTACAAGACCGAGATCGCTAAATTTATGGCTCTCACTCAAGATATTGTCGCCCGTCATAAAAAAGGCCAACCAGTATTGGTTGGAACTGTTAGCGTTGAAAAATCTGAAGAACTCTCTCATCTATTGAAGAAGAATGGAATTCCTCACGAAGTTCTAAATGCAAAACAGCATGAGCGCGAGGCTTCAATCGTTGCTCGAGCTGGAGCAGTTGGCGCGGTTACTGTTGCTACAAACATGGCAGGTCGCGGAACTGACATCATGCTTGGTGGCAACCCAGAATTTATGGCTGATTTTGAATTACAAAGAAAAGGTTTGAGTCCAGTTGATTCTCCGCAAGAGTATGAAGCGGCTTGGCCAGCAGAGATTGCAAAGCAAAAGGCTGCAGTAGCTAAGGAACATGAAACAGTAGTTTCCCTTGGCGGTCTTTATGTATTAGGTACCGAGCGCCATGAATCTCGCCGCATTGATAATCAGCTTCGTGGTCGTTCAGGTCGCCAAGGCGATCCTGGTGAGTCCCGTTTTTATCTTTCACTCCAAGACGAATTGATGCGACGTTTTAATTCTGGTTTAGTTGAGCGATTCTTAGGTGCAGCTGGCATCGCTGATGATGTGCCAATTGAATCAAAAATGGTTTCAAATGCCATTCGATCTGCGCAAACACAAGTTGAATCTTTGAACTTCGAAATGCGTAAGAACGTCTTGAAGTATGACGATGTAATGAACCGTCAGCGCGAAGTTGTATATAGCGAACGGCGTGAGGTGCTAGAAGGTGCTGATATTCACGAGCAAGTACAAACCTTCATCGGTGACACCATTACCGCTTATGTTGAGGCGGCTACTAGTGAGGGCTATCCAGAAGATTGGGATTTGGACACTCTATTCACAGCTTTACACGCTCTTTACCCAATCTCTTTTAATAAAGAGGATTTGAATTCTTCAGTGGGGTCTCAGTCAGCCCTCGATCAAGATTTTCTTCTAGATCGCGTTTTGAGCGATGTTGAGAAGGCTTACAACACGCGTGAGGAAACCTTAACAACTCCAGTAATGCGTGAATTAGAGCGCAAGGTTTTGTTGTCTGTTTTGGACCGTAAGTGGCGCGAGCACCTATATGAGATGGATTATCTGCAAGAAGGTATTGGCCTTCGCGCAATGGCACAGCGTGATCCACTTGTTGAATATCAAAAAGAAGGCTACGACCTGTTTGCTGCGATGATGGATGCAATTAAGGAAGAGCTGGTTGGTTATATATTCAACGTAGAAGTTCAAATTGAAGATGAATCAGGCTCCGTCGGCGCCAAGGGACTAACACCAGATGTTGCTCCTCAAAAAGAACTTCGATACTCAGCTGCAGATGTCGATGGAGAAGTAAAGACAAGTGGTGGAACTTCAAGAAATGCGCCTTGCCCATGTGGGTCAGGAAAGAAGTACAAGCGTTGTCATGGCGCTGCCTAAAGCAATATAAATTCAGTACACAACCAACGGTTATCCACTCCTTCAAAGCGCAAGATAAGTGATCTGACTCGTTCTCCAATCTTTAGGGTGACAGTTGTTTCAGCAACTCCTTCAATTGGTTCACAGATATATATTTTCCTAATCTTTGGCAGATGGGTAACGGCCGGAGATTTACAAGTTAGCTGTTGATATACCTGTCTGTGACACCATCTAGCTAATTGAGTAGAAGATCTCTTTCCACTCCATATTTCCAAGACAGTTAAAACAAACCT
>CAIJOE010000110.1 GCA_903822245.1 uncultured Actinomycetes bacterium | reverse complement strand
GCATCCCTTTTTGGAATACAAAAACTTACTGCGCCACAATCTGTAAAAATCGCGGGGGAGCGCACAAGCGAATATTTGCGCCATGAACTATTTAATTCTCGCCACTCAGAAACTTCAATGTTGCGCTATATCAGAGCGCTAGCAGACCGAGATCTTGCGCTAGATAGAACAATGATTCCTCTAGGTTCTTGCACCATGAAATTGAATGCAACAACAGAAATGATTCCAGTTACATGGCCAGAGTTTTCATCTTTACATCCCTTTGCGCCTATTGATCAAAGCCAAGGTATCCGCACACTTATTGAACAACTTTCGACGTGGCTTATAGAAATTACTGGGTATGACGCAGTTTCACTGCAGCCAAATGCTGGTTCCCAAGGTGAGTTCGCTGGGTTATTGGCGATTCGAAATTACCTCGATGCGAAAGGTGATGAAGCTCGAGATATTTGTTTAATCCCCTCAAGTGCACATGGAACAAATGCAGCGAGTGCAATCATGGCCGGCATGAAGGTTGTTGTTGTTGCGTGTGATGAGGCTGGAAACGTTTCAGTAGATGATCTCAAGTCAAAAATTTCTGAATATTCAAAAACTCTGGCAGCCCTGATGGTTACCTATCCCTCTACCCATGGCGTATTTGAAGAAGCTATTGGAGAGATATGCGCTCTGATTCATGATGCAGGTGGCCAAGTTTACGTTGATGGCGCAAACCTCAACGCACTCGTTGGTTTGGCTCAGCCAGGAAAGTTCGGCGCAGATGTTTCACATTTAAATCTTCATAAAACTTTCTGTATTCCTCACGGTGGTGGGGGACCGGGAGTCGGTCCGGTAATTGCAAGAGCTCACCTTGCGCCTTATCTCCCTAACCATCCACTTGATATCACCGCTGGTCCTGCTACTGGCCCTGGTCCTGTTAGCTCAGCACCTTTTGGTTCTGCCGGAATCTTGCCAATTTCATGGGCTTATATCCAGATGATGGGGGGAGCAGGTCTAACTAAGGCCACTCAAGTTGCAATTTTGTCTGCAAATTACATTGCTAAAAAACTTGATCCTTATTTCCCTGTTCTATATAAAGGTCTTAATGGTTTTATTGCTCACGAATGCATCATCGATTTACGTCAGATCACCAAAGACACTGGTGCAAGCGTTGATGATGTTGCGAAACGCCTTATGGATTATGGTTTCCACGCACCAACAGTGAGTTTTCCGGTTTCTGGAACCATGATGATTGAGCCAACCGAATCTGAAGACATCAGGGAGCTTGAAAGATTTATCAGTGCGATGATCTCAATTAGAGCTGAGATTTCAGATATCGAGCATGGTCAACTCACTATTGAGGAATCACCGCTGCGATTTGCCCCTCATACAGATGCCGATCTACTTCGCGAGAATTGGGATCGAAAGTACTCACGAGAAGTCGCTGCATACCCACAAGGTATTGATGCTGAAATAGGCCGTAGAGGCAAATACTGGCCTACTACGGGGCGTATTGACGGTGTTTATGGGGACAGGAACCTTGTCTGCTCATGCACGCCAATCGAGGAGTTGGCCATCAACGGCTGATTTTCTTACTTTACATAATATAGATTATCGGCGATTAAACAAGCGTGAAATACCGAGTTTAGTGGTCTTTAACCAAGCTTCTATGACAATTCTCCCCGTCATTTTCGACTTTCCGTATGACCGTTCGATGAATGTAATCGGAACCTCTTCGATCACCATCTGCGATTCATGCGCAAGCAAGACAATTTCTACTTGGAAACCATAACCATGAGTCTGAATTCGTGAATCCAAAACCTTTTCAAGAAGTCTTCTACTTAATACTCGGTACCCACTTGTCAGGTCTTTATAAGGCAACCTCAACACTTTGGCAGCATATGAGGTACCAAACCTTGATATTGATTTGCGATACCAAGGCCAATTACTCACTTTCCCTCCCGGCATCCATCTTGTACCGATAACTAAATCAGCCCCGTCGCTAGCTGCAAGTAACGATGCTAGTTCTAAAGGCAAGTGGCTTCCATCGGCATCCATT
>CAIJOE010000109.1 GCA_903822245.1 uncultured Actinomycetes bacterium | reverse complement strand
CTCCAACTTAAGGACAGCCCAATCGGTTTCGATCCAACCAAGCACGCTAACTACGGCACAAACGTTGACGATGATCTCGTCGACGCAGAGTAAGTCAGGAGAAAGAAATGCCACGTCCAAGTAGAGGTCCTCGCCTAGGTGCTGGTCCATCTCACGAAAGGCTGTTGCTAGGTACCCTGGCTGAACAACTTTTCGAACACGGAAAGATCACCACAACAGAGACCAAGGCTAAGCGCCTTCGTCCGTTGGCTGAAAAGCTAATCACTGCTGCTAAAGCAGGAGATCTTGCTGCTCGCCGTCGCGTTATGGAGACCATCCAAAACAAGAGCGTTGTGCACACACTCTTCACTGAGATTGCGCCAACATTTGCTACCCGCGAAGGTGGATACACACGTATCACCAAAATTGGGCCACGTAATGGTGACAATGCACCAATGGCGGTTATTGAACTAGTTAAGTAATTAAAGAAGTAAGTATGGAACCCACTCTTGAACCCAAGAGTGGGTTTCGTCGTTTAAAGATCGAATTAAGTTACGACGGCACAAACTATGCCGGCTGGGCATTTCAACCAGATCAGCGCACGCTGCAAGGTGAGATTGAAAGTGCGATCTCAAAGATAGCCCGCACCAAAGTCGAAACCGTTGTGGCCGGGCGAACTGATGCTGGAGTTCATGCCAAGCAGCAATTTATGCATGTAGATATTCCACAAAATCCAATGCCACCAGATATCACTTGGGATATCCCAAATTGGGCATACAAACTAAATCGAATTCTCGATGAAGATATTCGAATTCTCAAAGTAAGTGATGCCGAGCCCGGCTTTCATGCTCGCTTCTCGCCGATTGAGCGCAGATACCAATACAAGATTGCCGATGACCTTGCAATAATTCCACCGCTAGATCGCTTTGATGTGGAGCCTTGGTATCGCAAATTAGATATTGATTTAATGAATGACGCTTGTAATTACTTACTTGGCGAGCATGATTTCAAAGCTTTTTGTAAGTTCCGCGAAGATCAAACCACAGTTCGTACGCTTATGAAGTTTTACTGGACCCGCTTAGATAATGGTTACTTAGTAGCCGATGTTAGAGCGAATGCCTTTTGTTATTCCATGGTTCGAAATCTTGTGGGCGCGGCAGTATGTGTTGGTGAAGGAAGATTTCCCAAGGAGTGGGTACTTGAGGTTTTAAACAATAAAGAACGAGTCTCCGATAGTTATGTATTTCCAGGTAGGGGACTGACGCTCACCGAAATTATCTTTCCAGACTAGACCGTCCGGTGAATCATGAATTGGAAGCGACCTTCTACGAAATAAGTACTTCCAGTCATGATTGGTGAGCCATCACGCAAAAAGTGGGTCTGTTTAAGTTGTAAGTAAAGACCAGATTTTGGTCGACTAGCTCCCCAACCAATTAAATCTGATTTAAGTGCATGAATTTCAGTCATCGCTCGAACCGGGTGTTTACCCACGCTATCTAGAACTTTAAAAATTGGAACTTTTGCAAACTTCTTCATTAGGGCCGGAGAGAGGCCAGTTATATTCACCGTGTCATAGGAGAAGGCAACAACCTTGCCATCTGCGGTGTATGCCCGCTCCATGTAGTAAACATTTTCATCTTCAGTAATTCGAAGATCCCTCGCTTCTTCCTTGGTTGGCAAGCGAAACTCGCTGGCTCGAATAATGATCCCAGGGGTAAAACCCATTTCCTGGATAGTTGTACTAATGGAGCGAAGCTCTTGGAGCCCTGCTCTAATTCCATGATCAAGGTTTGCAATATATGAGCCAGAGCCATGACGAATATCAACTAATCCCTGAGCTTCTAGCGAGCGTAGAGCAGTTCGAATTGTTACGCGTGCTGCTTTATACTCACTTGCTAATTCAAACTCGCTTGGAAGTTTGGCACCTGGTGTCCACTCTTGAGTGAGGATTCGTTGGCGCATATGGTCGCGAATTTGGATTGCTAGCGAACCCTTTTGCTTGGTTTGCTTGAAGCTGCGACTAGATGTTGACATGGAGTGATCCTACAGTAGTGTTAGACTCCAAGTTGTAGGACAACTAGCACAGAGAGGCGAGCCCCTTAAATGGAAATACGCTCGATCGAGTGGACCCCTGATGGAGTCGTACTTCTCGATCAAACTCTGCTGCCTAAAGTAGAAAAGAATTTAACAATAAAAACTGTTGATGAATTGATCGATGCAATCAAACGCTTGGCTGTACGAGGGGCGCCTGCTTTGGGCGTGGCCGGAGCGTTTGGCGTGGTCGTTGCATTGGATCAAGCCAAAGCGGAAAACTGGGATGAGACTAAGTTGGAACGCGAAATTAATTCCATTCGCGACGCCCGTCCAACTGCAGTTAATCTCGCATGGGGCGTGAATCAGGTACGCCCCATGATTTCCCAAGGTCGAGACGCAGTTCTAGCTGCCGCCCAAAAACTTGCAGCACAAGACCGAGCATCCAATACTGCAATGGGAAATATTGGTGCGGACTGGTTGATTTCAAAACTTGGTGACCGCAAATTTCGCCTTCTCACTCATTGCAACACTGGATCTCTTGCAACAACTGGTACGGGAACTGCACTTGGGGTTATTAAAGAGCTTTACAAACGTGGAAAGATTCTTGAAGTATTTGCTGATGAAACTCGTCCACTTCTTCAAGGCTCTCGCTTAACAGCTTGGGAGTTAGCAAAATCAAATATTCCATATCGAATCCAGCCAGACGGTGCTGCAGCAATGGCAATTCTGTCGGGAAAGATTGATGCTGCCCTTATTGGCGCAGATCGCATTGCAAAGAATGGTGATAGCGCAAACAAGATTGGATCCCTTGGTGTTGCTCTGGCATGCCACATCGCAAAGATTCCATTTCTAGTTGTGGCCCCAGAATCAACAGTTGATCGCACTATTGCAGATGGCTCGGGAATTCATATTGAGATTCGCGGTGATTATGAGCTCACTCATATTGGAGACACGCAAATTGCACCAGATGGGGCGCAAACTTTTAATCCTGCATTTGATGTTACGCCTGCAAAATTCATATCTGCGGTCATCACAGAGTTGAAATCCTACGAAATAGCAGAAGGACAAACTCTATGAGCCAATTTAAGCCGCTAGAAGATCTCGTCAAGAGGTCACAGGCTCTAGGAGCAGATCAAAGCTTTGTTGTTTATGGCGGGGGAAATACCTCTAGTAAAGGTGAGATAACTGATCACCTAGGTCGTTTAAAAGCAGTTCTTTGGGTTAAGGGTTCTGGAGCTGATATGAGTTACGCAGTTGCAAAGGATTACCCAGCACTCTATCTAGAGGAACTTCGCGCCCTTGCAAAATTTGATGACCTAGATGATGAGACGATGGTTGATTATGTGACTCGGGCTCTAGTTGATCCAACTTCGCGCCGTCCATCAATTGAAACTTTATTACACGCATTCTTGCCGGCCAAACATATCGATCACGTGCATGCGGATTCGATTGTTGCACTTACTAATCATCCAAAGGGTGAGAAGGCAGTAAAAGAAGTGTTTGGTGAAGGATTTGCCTATGTGGATTGGAAGCGTCCTGGTTTTGAGCTTTCAAAGATTGTTGGGGGGCTCAAGGATTATGAAGGTGTAATTCTGGCTCATCACGGCTTAGTTGTTTGGGATGAAGATTCTGATCTTTGTTATAAGAAGAACTTGGTAGCCATTGAAAAGTCTGAAAAGTATCTAGATTCACTTATCAAGCGGCCAGAATCAAAGTTTTCTCACCAAGATGTTCCGGTAAAAGAGTTAAATGAGCTGCTCTTAAAATTGCGCGGAAACTTAGGAAAGAAGCAGGTTCTACGAGTAGATAAGCGCTTGGAAGAGGTTGCCTCAAGAGCAGATTTGAGCAAAGTTCTCTCTGCTGGAGTATCTAGTGCCGATCACATGCTTCGAATTCGACCAAAGTCTGCGCAAGTAAGTTTGCAAGATCCGACCGGTGGAATTGAAAATTATCGTGAAAGCTATGCAAAGTTTTTTGAGGCGAATAAGAAACTATTGCCTGATGGCTACACCAGTCATGGAAATGATCCAAAAGTTGTTCTAGTACCCAAAGTTGGTGCTATTACTGTGGGAGCCAATTTAACTGAAGGAAAAATGCTTGCCGATATCGCTACGCATACTCATAGCGTGGCTGCCAGAGTGATTGATGCTTTTGGTGAGGCAAGATCACTTCCAGAATCTGAAATCTTTGGCTTTGATTATTGGCCAATGGAACTATTTAAATTAAAGAATCGCCCTACTCCTGCAAAATTTACTGGTCACATTTTTATTGTTACTGGGGCTGGTAGCGGCATTGGTAGAGGCATTGCTCTTGAATTAGGTCGCTTAGGGGCAAATGTAACCCTGGCAGATCTTGATCAAAAAGGTTTGGCCGAGGTTGAAGAAGAATTCAAGAGTTCTAAGTATCTGGCGCCACTTCTAGTTCTTGGTGATCAGTCAGATGAGTCAGTTGTTAAACAAACAGTTGCGCAAACAATTTCTCACTTTGGTGGAATTGATGGAGTAGTCATAAACGCTGGTATTGGCGTCTCAGACAACTTAGAAGACTTATCTGTAGATAAGTGGCGCAAAGGATTAGAAGTCAATCTATCTAGTGCATTTTTAATGACTAAAGAAGTTGCTGCAGCCCTAAAAACTCAAGGGATGGGTGGCTCGATAGTTTATGTTGCTAGTAAAAATGCCTTTGCCCCCGGCGCTGGTTTTGGCGGATATTCAGTTACTAAAGCTGGAATGTTACAACTTATGCGAATTGCTGCAATTGAAAATGGCGCTGCTGGTATTCGCGCAAATGCGGTAAACCCAGATGCTGTATTCGATCACAGCAAACTCTGGGAAGGCGGAGTACGTGAACAACGCGCAGCTGCTCATGGGGTTAAACCAGAAGATTTGGAAGATTTCTATGCCTCTAGAAATATTCTAAAAGCACGTGTTCGAAGCATCGACGTTGCTCACGCAGTGTCCTTCTTACTTTCAGATGAATCATCACGCACCACCGGCGCAGTAATTGCTGTTGATGGTGGCGTCTCTGCGGCATTCCCAAGATAGGGGAGTAAATGGATTTACAAAAAATGCAAGGCATCGCTGATGGAATTCGTCAGCGTGTACTTGCACATACGCTAGCCAACAATGGTGGCTATATGAGCCAAGCATGTTCTGCCGCCGAATTATTAGGTGCGATGTATGGGGGAGTTCTAAATCTTGCTCCCGTTAGTGAACCAATTAATCCACCATTTTTTAAGGGTGTTCCAGTTGTTGGAACTGCATCAGTAAAAGAATATTTAACTGGTGCTCAATTCCATGGCGCTAAGGGCCCTAATTTTGATCGTTTCATAATTAGCCCAGCTCACTACGCCCTAGTCGTTTACGCCGCACTAATTGAAACCGATCGTCTTCGGGAAGATGGTTTGGATTTCTTTAACAAGGATGGTTCAACTGTTGAATTAATTGGCGCTGAGCATTCACCTGGTTTTGAAACAACTACCGGCTCACTTGCCCAGGCAATTTCACAAGCTGGTGGAATTGCGATTGCTCGCAAGATTCGAAAAGAATCTGGTAAGACTTGGGTCTTTATGAGCGATGGCGAGTTTCAAGAGGGACAGACCTGGGAAGCATTTCAAGCCGCAGCGTTTCACAAACTAGATAAATTGCGCGTAATTGTTGATGTGAATCAAGGGCAATGTGATGGCCCAATGGACTCAGTTATGTCGATCGAGCCATTGGTTGGTCGAGTAAAAGCATTTGGTTGGAGTGCATCTGTTGTTGATGGCCATGATCTTGATGCAATTACTCAGGCTTGCGCTTTAGAAACAGGACATCCACACGTCGTGCTTTGTTATACCGACCCAGTTCGGGGATTGCCTCTTTTAAATGAGCGTCGTCCAGTACTTCATTACCTTCGCTTTAAAAGCAAGGAAGAACAAGCCAAATACGAGCTTGCTTACAAAGAGATGGTGAAATAGATGAGTTATGAAATTGTGGCTCGACCTCACGAGCAGAAGTTCATTGACTGGTCGAAAGATAAGCCAGAAGTTTTAGTTCTCACCGCTGATTTAACTAATTCATGTGAAGTTGGAAGATGGCGTGACATTTATCCTGATCGCTATTTCTCAATGGGAATGGCAGAGCAAAATATGTTGGGAATGGCTGCCGGCTTAGCCCGGGAGGGTTTTGAGCCATGGCTCCACACCTTCGCAGTTTTTCTCTACCGACGCCCACTAGATCAACTTCAAATGTCGATTGCCTATCCTTCACTTAAGGTGCGGTTGATGGGATTTTTGCCTGGAATTATGACTCCCGGAGGAGTTACTCACCAAGCTATTGAAGATATCGCGGTGCTTCGCGCAGTTCCCAACATGACCATTCTTGAAGTTGGTGATGCTACTGAGGCCGAAACTGTGCACGATATTGCCCATGCAATAGATGGACCAGTTTATATTCGCGCTCTTCGAGGTGAAGTCAGTCGTATTTTTCCAAAGAACGAGCCCTTTAAATTCAATACTGCTCGCATACTTTCAACTGGAAGTGATATCACTTTAATTACTTCTGGAATCATGACCGAAGAAGCACTTCGTGCAATTCCACTATTACAAGAAAAAGGCGTTGGAATTAATCACCTACACGTTTCTACTTTAAAACCATTCACAGATCCAATAGTTCTAAAAGCCTTGCAGAGTGCCAAGCACGGAGTTATTACGATGGAGAATCATTCAATTGTTGGTGGTGTTGGTAGCGCAGTTGCCGAAATAATGGCAGAAAATGGAATCGGCGTTCGCCTAGATCGAATAGGTTTGAAGGATACCTATGCCCATGGTGCATCTCAGAAATATCTAATGAGTGAATACGGTATGGACGCAAAAGCCTTGGTTGAGAGCATTAGCAAGTTAATGAAAAAGGATCTTGGTATTAGTGAATCTGATTTAGAAGAAGTTCGCACCGTAAGTGTTCACAGCAGCGCAAAAGCCGAGGCTCTATGACCGATCGTTTAGTAATTACCTATCAATACTTTGGTACTGATCCAAAGGCAATTGCAGATGTAATTAGAGTAGAGCAGTCAATTGAATTTCCAAACGAATTAGCTCCAGCTTGGATTCAAGATGAGGTTGTTGGCAAAGTTGAAGAGATTTTGTCGGTTTCACCAAATGAGCACAAAATACAGATCTCATATAACCCAGAAAATACTGGTGGAGAATTACCACAATTTCTAAATGTCCTTTGGGGAAATGCCTCATTATTTCCAGGTGTTAGAGTCATCGATGTTGAGATTCCTGATTCAATAACCAAGAATTTCAAAGGTCCTCGCTTCGGTATTTCCGGGCTTAGGTCAATATTTAATGCACCAACTCGCCCACTTTTAACGACTGCGCTAAAACCAATGGGTACTGACTCAAGAGGATTAGCTGAAATGGCGAAGACTTTGGCATTAGCCGGTTTTGACTTAATAAAAGATGATCACAGTTTGGCAAACCAACCTTGGTCCAAGTGGCGTGAGCGAGTTGAAATTGTGTCTGCTGCAGTAGCGCAAGCCAATTCAGTAACTGGCAAGAATTGTGCTTATGCACCAAGTCTTAACTTGCCTTTTGATCAGGTGCACGAAGCTTCGCACACCGCTAAGAAGCTTGGTGCTGGTGCACTTCTTATTCTTCCTGGTATTACTGGATTTGATTCCATGCGTACTTTGTCACAAGATGATTCAATCGCTCTGCCAATTCAGGCACATCCAGCACTTTTAGGATCATTTGTCTCTTCGCCAACAAATGGGATCGCACATGGAATTATCTTTGGGACTATCGCTCGATTAGCGGGCGCCGATATAACAATTTTTCCTAATAGTGGTGGTCGTTTCTCTTTTACACCTGAACAATGCCAAGAAATAAAGTCCAAAGCAGTTACTTCACTTGGAAAGCTAAAACCAATTTGGATCGCACCGGCTGGTGGAATGAGCATCGAGCGGATTCCAGAGATGCTCGATTCATATGGAAATGACATCGCATTGCTAATTGGTGGGGCGCTGAGTCGGGGAGATCTTTCGGCTAACGCCAAGGCGATGGTTTCGGCCGTTTCTGGGCGCTAAATACTGCCTGAATTGGCCATTTTGACCCCTACCCCTGCGGGAAGGTAATCTAGCCCTCTGCTCAAGTGGTCTTGTTAATCCTGACCACGGGGCTAAAACCGAAATCAAAGAAGTTCTAAAGCTAGAAAGAGAGAAACCTCGTGCGCACATTTACACCAAAAGCTGGTGATGTCACTCGTAAGTGGCATGTCATCGATGCAGAAGGCGTAGTACTTGGCCGTCTTGCTAGCCATGCAGCAGTTCTACTTCGTGGAAAGCACAAGACAACCTTCGCACCTCATATCGATATGGGCGACTTTGTTATTGTCATCAACGCAGAGAAGGTTGCACTTACAGGACAAAAAGCCGGACAAAAGTTTGCTCACCACCACTCTGGTTATCCAGGCGGTATGACTTCTATCGTTTATGCAGATTTGCTTAACCAAGATCCAACTCGTGTTATCGAGAAGGCGATCCTTGGAATGATTCCTAAGAACAAGCTCGGCCGCTCAGTTGGCTCAAAGCTCAAGGTTTACGCAGGCCCGGAACATCCACATGCGGCGCAGAACCCATCACCATATGTATTTACTCAAGTTTCACAAATCGTGAAGAAGTAGGGGATAGACATGTCAGATTTCGATCCAGCAATCGACGCAGAAGAAGAAGT
>CAIJOE010000108.1 GCA_903822245.1 uncultured Actinomycetes bacterium | reverse complement strand
GCTTTAGATTGAGATTAATCTCTTCGCCATCATGTAATTGCTGATCTGGCATGCCTTTTAAAACGTGAACTTTTGCTTCACCTACGACAACCCAGTGGGTATCGCCTGATCGCTTAACGATGGCAGTTAGCTCATCAATGCCAATCAAAATAGTATCATTTGGAACATGAAGTAAAACTTTGGCGGCGCTCTCTGGAATCCACTTAAAGAATTTATTGAAGTGTGGAATCACGCGAATTTCTGGAAGCAAATTTAAGCCTGCAGTAGGAGCTTTCTTAAGTAAGCGAAAATTTGGAATCTGCGAGCTAAGTACCATCGCGCCCGCGCTGCATCCGGCAAGGGATGCGCCGGTTTTCCAATTTTCAATAATGGCGCTCCAGACCGGTGTATCGATTAGCGTTTCAGCTAAATGATGCGGGTCTCCCCCTGACATATACATAAGTGCGCTATTTGCAATCGCTTCAACATAATCTTGATTGAAGGCATCTTCACGAGAGTAGATCGGCAGATATGTGGTGCCAACGCCAAGAACATCGGCTTGTCGTTGGCCAAGTGATCGCCAGTATTCCAAGCGATCTGCACTCTCGCGGCCTGCTGCAGTTGGAATCTGCAAATAGCGCGCTTCTTTTCCATTCTTAACACCATCGGCAATCAAGGAATTTTCAAAGTGCGCCATGGCGGGTAGGTACTCACCTGATCCAACTAGTGCGAGCGATCCATCCATTTGTGAAGTCTAGGCTGACTTACCTTTATTTAATCAAGGTCGAGGCGAAGATCTGCCACGCTAGCGCTGATTTAGCGACTAGCGAGAGCGTGATATAGGTTTTTTCACCACGCAAGTACTGCGCCCATTTCCCGACCTTTTTATACTGCAGAAATTGCACGATTGCGAAGGTGTTAAAGAGGATGAAGAGCGAGATAACAATTCCGTAGACAAAGGCTGGCGCTTTAGTATTTCCAGGACCACCTATGGCGAAGATATAGAAGACAAGCGCTATCCAGGGAACGATTCCGGCGATGCAACCGAAGATAAAGGGTAGCCAGCCACCATTTCCGGGCGTCTCATATTTCTCTTGTAGCCAGCCAAAGAGAACCATCGAGGCGTTAACGCCAAAGAAAGCGATGATTGCCGCAACATCGGTGATTCCACAAATTTGTGCGATCAGAACGATCATGACTGATGAGCTAATTGAGTACTCAACCCAGCGGAAGTAGTTGCGATTTTGAGTAAGCCCGTTGCGATAGCGATTGAAGAATTGTGGTGAGGCGACGAGAAAGTGGAAAAGAGCTGACAGACCTAGGAATATGGCCACGGTCAAGCCAACTGGGGTATTGAGCAACGTGATTGGCTCGGCAAATGTGCTACCTGGCGGACCAGACATATATCGGGCGACGAGTGGCAGTGAGAAATCATTTGCCAGGGCGATTACTACCGCCATCTGTGCCAGATGGAAGAAGCCAGCGATTAGGTTGTAGCGGCGAATAGTCGATGCGTTTATCTCTTTGCTCATAAGTAAAGAGTACGCTCGGTATGAGGCTTTCCCCTCAAAAATTGATTATAAAATTGGTGATTCCCAAGGTAATCAAAGTTGCGGCAACTGCGATTGATTTGGTCTGGCCTAGCCGTTGAGGTAACCCTTTGATGCCACTTATCTGATCTTCCTTCATATCCTTTAAAACATTTATGAAGTGGGCTGCCATGCCAAATAGTGCTCCACCGAGCAACATCCAGAGCGGTGGATTTATCGCTTTCGAGATGGCAATTGATGATGGAAGCGCCGCAAATGCGATTGCGTAGGGCAAAGGCGAAAGTATTGAGAACTTAAAGTAGAAGTTATAGCCAACCCCACAAGCGATTCCTAACATGTAAACCAGGCCGCCTTTGATGCCTAAGGGCCCAAACAAATTTGCGGTGAAGGCAAAAGGGACCATAAAACGCAGCCACCTATTTAGAAAATCTTCGCTGATTAACCCTGCAACAAGTGGCTTATTAATGCGATGATGTTTTAAATCATCGGCAAAATCGTAGAGATCATTACTCCAACCGACAATCAGTTGGCCAGTAAATATCCCAAAGGCAATTACAAATGCCGGGCCGGCCCACCAGTAATGTACGGCGAAGAGAAATCCAATTGTGGTGACTATTAGCGTTGGGCCAAAGTGGGCAGCTTTTAATAGTCCTTTTAACTTCTTCACCGCTAAACCTTATTGGAGTTCATCACACATTTCCCAGATCAAGAATGGCCAATTTAGGGCCCCCAAATTTAGATTTTCAGACGCAGAGAGTAACCTTTGAAAATGGCTACCAAGGACCCGGCCCGCGAAGCGCACTTTCCGGCGATTGAGAAGAAATATGGCGAGCAGATGTCATATTGGTTCAAGGTTATGGCCGCCCTTGATGGCAAGAAATACCCTGAACAGATTGCTTACTTACGCGAGAATTTTGGCTTCTCGCAAGCACATGCCAATGCTTTGGTCATGTATTCACGAGGCTCAACTTCGGCCCGTAGATTTGAAACTCCAGCCCAGTATTACAAAAGCATTGAT
>CAIJOE010000107.1 GCA_903822245.1 uncultured Actinomycetes bacterium | reverse complement strand
TTTCATATCATCTCAGTTCTATTTGACGATATTGCAAAGAAACTAAAGATTGAAGTCACACCTGCTGAAATTGCCAATCAGCGCGCAGGAATCATCACTCAAATTCAAGGCGAGAAAGCACTTCCAGCAGCACTAGTAAATGCTGGAATAGCAAAGAAAGATTTCCCACGCTATCTACGCACCGTAGTTTTGGCGCAAAAAATTGGTGATGTTGCCAAGGCTGCTGGGGATAAGAGCACTGATGGCAGTGGAATTCAGAAAATACTTGTTGGAATCGCTAAAGCAGAAAAGGTAAAGATCAATCCTCGCTGGGGAACATGGGATTACACCAATGCAAACATCACACCAGCAACTGCTAATAACGCTGTAGTAATCAAGTAAAACTTATGGTTGACCAACCATCACAGCTTGAAGAGCTGCGTAGGGTTATGGATCGCCTCAGATCACCTGGTGGTTGTCCGTGGGATGCCGAGCAAAACCATGAGTCACTTCTAAAGTATTTACTTGAAGAGTCATACGAATTCATCGAAGCGGTAGAGCAGGGTGATCGCGTGGCGATGCGTGAAGAGCTAGGAGATGTTTTATTACAGGTCTACTTCCACGCAAGAATGGCTGAGGAACATCCAACTGATCCTTTTAGCGTTGAAGATGTGGCTCAAGTTGTTGCACAAAAACTAGTTCGACGTCACCCGCATGTATTTGGCGATGTAAAGGTTTCTGGTTCAGCTCAAGTACTTGAAAATTGGGAAGCCCAAAAGGCTGCCGAAAAGGGTAGAACTTCAGCAGTTGAGGGCGTTCCACTTGCTCAACCAGCAATGGCTTTGGCTGCGAAGTTGATGTATCGGGCAGAAAAGTTTGGCTATGACTTACCGATTACTCATCCAGTAAAGATCAGCGCAACTACACAGGGTGAACTTGGTGAACTTTTGATGGGAATCATTGACCAGGCAATTAGCCTTGGCCTTGATCCAGAAGCTGCCCTGCGTGGTGCTACTAAGGGGTATATCGCCCGAATTACCGAGTATGAGGCTAAAACAAACGGAAGTTAGGCCTGTTGCTACAAGATAGAATTAGAGTACTTAAGAATTCAAAGATGAATGAAATTGAAAAGAAAATGAGGATCCTGTGGCACTAATCGAAGCAATCCATGCACGTGAAATTCTAGACTCGCGTGGAAACCCAACTGTTGAAGTTGAAGTAGTTCTAGAAGATGGTTCTAGTGCCAGAGCTGGAGTTCCAAGTGGAGCATCAACCGGTGCTTTTGAAGCAGTAGAACTTCGTGATGGTGGCAAGCGTTACCTAGGTAAGGGCGTCGAGAAGGCCGTTAACTACGTTAATGATGAACTTGCTCCAGCAATTTGTGGCTTTGATGCGCAAGATCAACGACTAGTTGATCAAGAGATGCTTGATCTAGATGGCACACAAAACAAGGGCCGTTTAGGAGCAAATGCAATTCTTGGTGTTTCACTTGCAACTGCCCGTGCTGCTGCTGAGTCCGCAGATCTATCTTTCTTCCGATATATCGGTGGCCCAACTGCTCACGCACTTCCAGTTCCAATGATGAACATTCTTAATGGTGGTGCGCATGCTGATACCAATGTTGATATTCAAGAGTTTATGGTTGCCCCAATTGGCGCAGAGTCATTTAAGGAATCTCTTCGCTGGGGAGCAGAGATTTACCATTCACTCAAGTCAGTTCTAAAAAAGCGTGGCCTAGCTACCTCAATCGGTGATGAAGGTGGCTTTGCACCAAACCTTGAGAGTAATCGCGCCGCTCTTGATCTAATTCTTGAAGCAGTTGAGGCTGCTGGTTTTAAGCCAGGTAAGGAAATTGCACTTGCAATGGACGTTGCGGCAACTGAATTCCACGATGGTGGAAAGTACTCATTTGAAGGAAGCAAGCGTTCTTCTGATGAAATGATTGCTTACTACGCGGAGTTAGTTTCTTCATACCCAATCGTTTCCATCGAAGATCCACTAGATGAGGATGACTGGGATGGCTGGGCAAAGATGACTGCTCAATTGGGTTCAAAGATCCAAATTGTGGGCGATGACCTATTTGTTACAAACCCAGAGCGCCTTGCTAAGGGAATTTCATTAAACACAGCAAATGCACTTCTTGTTAAGGTAAACCAAATCGGAACTCTTACCGAGACAATTGATGCGGTCTCACTTGCTCACCGCAGTGGATATCGTTCAATGATGTCGCACCGTTCAGGTGAAACTGAAGACACGACAATTGCAGATCTAGCTGTTGCACTTGAGTGCGGTCAGATAAAGACTGGTGCTCCTGCTAGAAGTGAGCGCGTTGCTAAATACAACCAACTACTTCGTATCGAAGAAGAGCTAAGTGATTCTGCGCTTTATGCCGGGCGCCAAGCTTTCCCTCGCTTTAAGGCTTAACTAAAAGAAATGTCTTCCAAACCAAAAGCCCCCCGCAGCAATATGTTGCAGGGGGTTTCTGGTAGGTGGATGGCTGTTGTTTCTGTTCTATTTATTGTTGCTATTACGCTGGCCCCGCCTCTTCAAAGATATTTTGCCCAGCGAGCTCAGATCAATTCGATTCGAACTCAGGTAGCCGATAGTAAAAGCGCACTAGTTAAAGCCCAGCAAGATTTGGCTAAATGGAATGATCCGCAATACGTGGCAGACCAAGCCCGAACTCGCCTTCACTTTGTTTTCCCGGGTGAGCGTCAATACATAGTTTTAAATGCCACCCCTGATGCAGCCGCGCCAGATGCTCCAGCAGCTCCAATAGCAAATCAAATCCCAGCAGGCCTTCCTTGGTATGGCAGGTTACTTGCCTCGATCTCAACTACAAATGTGAATCAATAAAAAACAATGAGCGATAAACCTACGCAAGATGATTTGGCTGTAATCCAATCTCAATTAGGGAGAACTCCCAGAGATGTTCATGCTATTGCTTACCGCTGTCCATGCGGAAAGCCAGCAGTAGTTGAAACCCCACCACGTTTATCTGATGGAACTCCTTTCCCTACCTTTTACTATGCAACTTGCCCACGTTTAACTGGTGCTATTTCCACACTTGAAACTACGGGAATGATGGCAATGATGCAGGATCGACTTTCCACAGATTTAGAAATCGCTGGTTGCTATGCCGCAGCACATGATGATTATGAAGCAGCAAGAAGCGCGCTAGGAATGGATGTGCCAGAGGTGAAAGGAATTACTGCCGGAGGTATGCCAGATCGCGTCAAGTGTTTGCATTCTTTGGTTGCTCACTCACTTGCGGCAGGTCCTGGCGTTAATCCTTTTGGTGATGAAGCACTCGCAGCCCTTCCCAAGTGGTGGGAATCAGATTCTTGTAAGGTTGAAGGATGAGAGTTGCAGCAATAGATTGTGGAACCAATTCAATTCGTTTATTGATCGCCGATATTGATGGCGATAACTTTCGGGAAGTCCATCGCGATATGGAAATTGTGCGCCTTGGTCAAGGCGTTGATGCAACCGGTAAATTTGATCCTGAAGCAATAGAGCGCACACTTACCGCCACAAAAAAATATGCTGAAGTTATTGCATCAAAGGGTGTAGAAAAAGTTCGTTTCTGTGCCACCTCAGCCACTAGAGATGCCGCAAACCGTGACATTTTTATTGATGGGGTTCGTGAAATTCTAGGCATTGAGCCAGAAGTTATTGCGGGCACTGAAGAGGCAGCTCTTTCCTTTATGGGCGCAATCAAAGGACTCACCCACGCAGAAAAACCTTTCTTAGTTGTGGATATAGGCGGGGGCTCAACTGAGTTCGTATTGGGTGGGGAGCAAGTTGATTTTGCTAAATCAGTCAATATTGGTTGTGTTCGGATGTCTGAGCGCCACTTTAAGAAACAGCCACCGGGGGCAGAATCGATTCAAAGTGCAATCAAAGA
>CAIJOE010000106.1 GCA_903822245.1 uncultured Actinomycetes bacterium | reverse complement strand
CTGGTTCTTTGTGTCGAAAGTCTGCGTAATTAGTTTTCTTAAATTACCTAAGACCACCCAATTCGACTTATTAAGCAAAGGAATTAAAAATGGCAATAACAGATCAAAGTAGCGAAGTAACAAGTAAAGTAAAGCTTATTGATGCTCGTGGACCACGCTTTGGCGCAGTAATTACTACCGTAGTACTTGCCCTCGCCCTTGTTACACACTCAGTAGTAGTAATTTCACTACAACTAGTTGTTTTTGCAATCGGCGCCTTCATTACTCCAACAAAGACCCCGTATGCATTTATCTATAAGAAATTTGTCAAGCCGCGCCTTTCTGGTGATTTTAAGACTGAAGATATACGCCCACCACAATTTGCCCCGCTAGTTGGCTTTGGCTTTGCTTTGATTGCCACAATTGCTGGCGCCCTTGGCGCCAGCACGCTCTTCACAATTGCAACCAGCTTTTGCCTAGCAGCTGCATTTTTAAATGCTGCCTTTGATTTTTGCCTAGGTTGTGAGGCATTTTTGCTCATAACTCGGGTAAGAAACCTAACTAAGTACTAAGTAAGTCCTAAGTAAGTAGAGTTATCGCATGGTCGATAAACACGAACTTCGAGATAAGGGACTTCGCCTAACTCCGCAAAGAGAGTTAGTTCTTTCTGCAGTTCGCGAATTGGGACACTCAACTCCAGAAGAGATTGCTGAGAAGGTTCGCCAGAGCCATCCAGGGATTAATCTTTCAACGGTTTATCGCAATCTAGAAACTCTAGAAAACGTAGGTTTAGTTCTCCATACTCACTTGGGTCATGGTGGCGCCACCTATCACGCAGCTGAAGAGCTCACGCACCTTCATTTGGTCTGTGGCAAATGTGAATCAGTAGGAGATGCTCCGATCCAAGTGGCAGCAAACTTCGTGCAATCCCTATCTGATGACTATGGCTTTAAGACGGATGTAACCCACTTTGCCATCTATGGCACGTGCTCAAACTGCGCTGAGAAGAAGTAGCTAGCGCTAATAGGTAGCATTAGCGCGTGAGCGCGGTATTAGTAGAGGCTGGTCCAGATGCAGGTGCAATCTGGCATTTTGGTGAGCCAAATAAAGAACAGAAATTATTAGCAGCAGGTAATGGCTGGGCCGATCTTTCTCACCGCGCAGTAATTTCAGTATCAGGAGAAGATCGCCTCTCTTGGTTGCATTCACTAACAACCCAAAACGTTGAGAGCCTGACTCCCGGACTTTGGGTAAGTGGGCTAATTCTTGATCCCCAAGGACATATCGTCCATCAAATCTATTTAGTAGATGATGGCAGTGTTACTTGGATTCACACTGAAAAAGAAAAGAAGACAGATCTCTTAGAGTTTTTAAATAAAATGAAATTTATGCTGCGAGTACAGGTTCAAGATCGAACCAATCAATATGCCGTACTAAGAGCGCCAGGAAGCCCCGATGCAATCGGTGGGCCTTTTGCGCTGGTTACTTATGATGAATTAGATGATATGAAATCTGCTTTCAGCCAATCTCACACCCAGGTGGGAATGTGGGCACTTGAAGCAGAGCGGGTAGCTGCAGGTAGAGCTCGTTTACTTTTTGAAACTGATCACAAATCAATTCCAAATGAATTAGGTTTTCTAAATAACGCAGTCCACATGAAAAAGGGTTGCTACCCAGGACAAGAAACCGTGGCAAAGGTATTTAATCTAGGACAACCACCACGCAGACTTACCTTGCTGCACTTAGATGGCTCTGCCATTGATCTGCCAACAACTGGTGAAAAAGTCCTTGCTGGTGAAAAAGAAGTTGGCTATATCGGCTCTGTTGCCCGACATTACGAACTCGGCCCAATAGCACTTGCAGTAATCAAGCGAAACCTGCCCTTGGAAGAGCAATTAACTGCGGCCGGTATCCCGGCTGCGCAGGAGCAGATCTTTAATTAGAGGCTAATAACTCTTACGGTTACCCTTAACCCATGGAGCGAGCCAGCAGTGTTGCCTTGGTAGCTATTACCGGGCTTAGCGGACTTTATTTCGTAGTTATTGGTCTAAGAGGCGTTATTAAAACTTGGAGAGGCGAGAATTAAGTGGTCTTTAACATCCCCGAAGGATTACACCCTGATTTAAATCCACTTGCTTGGCTAGTTGGAACCTGGCGTGGCAAAGGCCATGGCGAGTATCCAGGTGTTGAGAAGTTTCAATTCATGCAAGAAGTTGTCTTCAATCATGATGGTCGCCCATTTCTAAATTACTACTCACGTTCATGGCTAATAGATGACAACAGCGAGATCATCCGCCCTGCCGCATCTGAGACTGGTTTTTGGCGAGCTAAAGATAATAAAGTCATTGAAGTAATCCTTGCTCACAACACCGGTATTGCCGAAGGTTGGGTTGGTGTGCACGATGGACCAAAGATTCAATTAGCGATGGATCAGGGATACTCAGCTCCTTCAGCCAAGATTGTTACTGCAGGCTCCAGGCTCTATGGCCTAGTTGAAGGTGAACTCTTCTTTGCTTATGACATGGCCGCTGAAGGAAAAACACTCCAAGCACATATTTGGTCATCACTTGAGCGACAAACAGAAAACGTAATTCAATGAGTACTTTGAGTACTGATTTTCGTGGTGAAGTTTTAGCGCAAATTATTCGAAATGATCTCGTAGAGACAATTCACACCGGCCATTTAGTGATGCTAAATGGTGATGGCTCGGTTTATAAAACCAAAGGCTCATTTGATATGCCAATCTTTCCAAGGTCGTCGGTTAAATGTTTTCAAGCAACAGCAATGGTGCGAAGTGGACTTAAAGTAAGTAGTGCTCAATTAGCTCTAGCTCAATCTTCACACTCTGGATCAAAGATGCATCTAGATGCAGTTTTGGAATTACTGGCTTTAGTTGGGCTATCTGAATCAGATTTAATGTGTGCTCTAGATAAACCACTTGGTGAGGCCGAGCGACTTGCGTGGGGCGATAAGCCTGCGACACGTCTTGCCATGAACTGTTCTGGAAAGCATGCAGCAATGCTTGCCACATGTGTGGCAAATGGTTGGGATATCAAAACTTACTTAGAGCCATCTCATCCACTACAGATCGCAATCCTTAAAGAGATTGAGGAAATGACTGGTGGCCCGGTAGCAAATAAGACCTTTGATGGCTGCGGAGCACCGTTATTTGCTGTTTCTACGCTGGCTCTAGCCAAGGCTATTCATGGAATTACTACCTCCTCTGATCCAATTCATCAAGAAGTATTGGCAGCAGCAAGAAAGCATCCAGAGATTGTTGCGGGCGCGGGCAGACTAACTACTCGCATGATGCAAGGTGTGACTGGTCTATATATGAAAGATGGCGCAGAGGCAGTCTGTGTTCTTTCAATAACAGATGGTAGAACTTTGGTATTTAAAATTGCTGATGGGTCCATGAGATCTTTTGGCACCATAATCCAAGCAGCTCTTCTTGAGTGGGGTATTACAACCCCGTTAGAAAAATTTGATGTCTATGGTGGTCCAAATATTGTCGGTGGGATGAGAGCAACGCTCTAATGTTAAAGCGCCGCATAGCAACCTTGATGGTTCACACCTCACCGCTAGAACAAGCAGGTGTTGGTGATGCTGGCGGAATGAATATTTATGTTGTGGAGAACGCGATTCAGATGGCAAAGGCGGGAGTGAAGGTAGACATCTTTACCCGCGCCGATAAGAGTGGCCTTGCTGATTCTGTGGAGATTGCACCGGGCGTAGAGGTCCACCACCTAGAAGCAGGACCGGTTAGTTATCTAACTAAAGAAGAGTTGCCATCTCAGATCGGCGCACTTACCCATGCATTTATGGAACATCAAAGTGGAAAGCCAAATAATTATTACGACATCATCCATTCACACTATTGGATCTCAGGACAACTCGGCTGGATGATCTCTGAGCGCACTAACGTGCCATTGGTTCACACCATGCACACAATGGCAAAGGTTAAGAACCTTTCATTAGCTGCCGGTGATATCCAAGAGCCACTTATTCGCGCCCTTGGTGAAGAACAAATAGTTAAGAGCGCCAACGCACTCATTGCTAATACTGACGCTGAAGCTGCGTCTTTAGTTTCTTTGTATGGCGCAAATCCAGATAAAGTCCATGTTGTTACACCGGGTGTTGATCTTTCAAGATTTAAACCAGGTATTGGTAAGAGTGGTGCTCGCAAGAAATTAGATATCGCACCTGATGGGCTAATGCTTTTATTCGTTGGTCGAATCCAACCTCATAAAGGTCCAGAGGTATTAGTTCAGGCAGCGGCCGAGATCTTGGCGCATTCACCGCATTTAAGGTCGAAATTAGCGCTTGTAATTATGGGCGGGGCCTCTGGCTCAGGACAACCAGAACCAGATCGTTTGCGCGGGCTGGCAAAGTTTTTGGGTGTGCAAGATGTGGTGCACTTTATGGATCCTGCGCCCCGGCAAGATCTTGCTGATTGGTATCGCTGCGCAGATTTAGTATGCGTCCCTTCATATTCAGAATCCTTTGGTTTAGTAGCACTAGAAGCCCAAGCTTGTGGCACACCAGTTGTTGCCACCGCAGTTGGTGGCCTTCGCACTGCAGTCTCTGATGGAATCTCAGGCTCACTTGTAGATGGCCATGATCCAAAAGCTTGGGCATCAGTTATTAATCGCTTATTGCTAGAGCCGCAGCGGCGAATTGGCCTATCCCTTGGCGCAATTGAACATGCGGCAAAGTTTGGCTGGGAGCGCACTGCTCGTGGCACGCTGGATGTTTATGACCATGTGATCTCAAATCCTGAGGCTAGAAATATCAAGGTGGTTTTGTGATCGATCCCAAGGCAATCATTGAGGATTTCCTAGAATCCCATGATTTGGATTTTGATCGGGCAAATGAAAATACTTTTTTAATCACATTACCTGGTGAGAAGAAATTACAAACTCATGTTGCACTTGTAATTGGTGATCACTCTCTGTCTATTAATGCTTTTGTTATCCGCAAGCCTGATGAAAATGCCGAGCAAGTCCATGAGTGGCTGCTTCATCAAAATACTTCAATGTATTCAGTTGCATTTGCAGTAAATGAACTCGGTGATATTTATTTAGTAGGACGCTTGCCTTTAGCTGCAGTAAGTGATGTTGAGATTGATCGCATCCTGGGGGCGGTATTGCAATACTCTGATTCTTCTTTTAATCCACTTTTAGAGCTGGGGTTCTCCTCAGCAATTCGCCGAGAGTGGGCCTGGCGGGTTTCGCGCGGAGAATCACTTGCAAATTTGCAAGCATTTGAGCATTTAATAAAGTAGTCAGTAGAATTACTAATATGAGTATCGGAAAATTAATCCTTCTGCGCCATGGCGAGAGTGAGTGGAATGCCCTTAATCTCTTTACTGGCTGGGTTGATGTGAGCCTTTCAGCTAAAGGTATTGAAGAAGCTAAACGCGGGGGTCAATTACTTAAAGATCGAAACCTGCTTGCAGATGTTGTTCATACTTCACTTCTTCGCCGGGCAATTCACACCTCGCAATTGGCGTTGGATGTAGCCGATCGTCATTGGATTCCCGTGCACCGCACTTGGAAGTTAAATGAACGTCACTATGGCGCTCTGCAAGGTAAAGATAAGGCGCAGACCTTGGCTGCGTATGGCGAGGAGCAATTTATGCT
>CAIJOE010000105.1 GCA_903822245.1 uncultured Actinomycetes bacterium | reverse complement strand
TCAAAACACTTGATATATCTAGATCAATACGCTCTTGCTGATACTCATCAAATAATTGCTTCAACTGATCAACTTTGATTTGCGGATCAGTGATGGCTAATAATTCAAGGGCGGTTTGGCGTAGCTCTGGCATTTACAACAGAAGTCTAGAAAGGATTATTCCCACTCAATCGTTGCGGGCGGCTTACCGCTAATGTCATAAACCACTCGATTGATGCCGCGTACTTCATTGATGATGCGATTAGAAACTTTACCCAATAACTCGTGTGGTAGGTGTGCCCAATGCGCAGTCATAAAGTCTTGCGTTTGCACTGCTCTTAAGGCAACAACATATTCATAGGTTCTACCATCACCCATCACACCAACAGATTTCACTGGCAGGAATACTGCAAAAGCCTGACTAGTTAAGTCATACCAAGACTTTTGGCTGGTCTCATCAATCGTGTTGCGCAACTCTTCAATGAAGATAGCATCTGCGCGTTGCAAGAGGTTTGCAAACTCTACTTTGACTTCGCCTAAGATACGAACGCCTAGGCCTGGTCCGGGGAATGGATGGCGATATACCATCTCTCTTGGTAGACCTAAAGCAACACCGAGTTCACGAACTTCATCTTTGAAGAGCTCACGAAGTGGCTCTAATAACTTCAGATGCATATCTTCAGGCAAGCCCCCAACGTTATGGTGACTCTTAATCGTATGAGCACCCTTCTTGCCTTTACCAGCAGATTCAATCACATCTGGATAAATTGTTCCTTGCGCTAACCACTTGGCATTCTGAATCTTGCCAGACTCAGTTTGGAAAATTTCCACGAACTCTTTGCCGATAATCTTGCGCTTAGCTTCGGGGTCAGATACGCCAGCCAATTGACCCATGAAGGTATCTTTGGCATCCACACGAATCACTTTAACGCCAAGATTACGAGCAAACATTTCCATCACCATATCGCCCTCATTTAAGCGAAGCAGGCCATGGTCTACAAACACACAAGTTAGTTGATCACCAATTGCGCGATGAATGAGGGCAGCAGCAACACTAGAGTCAACGCCGCCCGATAAACCCAGAATGACTTCCTCATCTCCAACCTGCTTACGAATGCTTTCGACAGCTTCAGCAATGTAATCGCCCATCACCCAATCCGCCTTGCATTTGCAAATCTCATGCACAAAGCGCTCAATAATTGCAGTGCCTTGGATGGTATGGGTCACCTCTGGATGGAACTGAAATGCATAGAAGCGGCGCTCTTCATCTGCCATACCGGCAATAGGACAAGAGTCAGTAGAGGCCATCAGCTTGAAGGCTGGAGGCAATGTGGTGACAGAATCACCATGGCTCATCCAAACCTTAAGGATGCCATGACCTTCGCTAGTAGAAAAATCCTGAATGCCTTTGAGGAGATTGGTGTGGCCATGAGCACGAACTTCGGAGTAACCAAACTCACGTGCCTTGCCCAGTGACTCAGCAGAAGCTACTGCACCACCCAATTGAGTTGCCATCGTTTGCATACCATAGCAAATACCGAGCACAGGGACGCCGAGTTCAAAAACAATTTGCGGTGCGCACGGGCTGCCAGCTTCTGTTACTGAGCTAGGGCCACCCGAGAGAATGATTCCC
>CAIJOE010000104.1 GCA_903822245.1 uncultured Actinomycetes bacterium | reverse complement strand
GATTGGGCAGATTACGATGCCTGGCTTTCACGTCATGGGGTGGATACCGGACACGTGAAGATATCTACCGAGCTCTACACCGCAACATTTATGGTCACTACCGATCAAGAGTTAAACCAGATTGCATCTTTTTTCCCGGGCGCGATGTCAGAGGCTCGTGAAATTGAACTGGCGCCAATTATCGCTAAAACTGGAAAATTTGATTTGTTAGTCATTTCACCTGATGACCCAGAAGCGATGCTTCGACACAGCGAAACTGCAAGGGCGATGAAAATGGCTTTTGCCGCAGACCCATCACAACAACTGGCCCGTATGAGTGGTGAGGAAATTAAGCAGCTAATAAATGGCGCTGACTATTTATTCCTAAATGAATATGAACAAGCACTCACATTGCAAAAGACTGGCTGGAGTGATGCGCAATGTTATGAAAATGTTCGAGTCCGGGTGACAACCCTAGGTTCCAACGGGGCTCGAATTGAGGAACACGGTAAAGAGACAATCACCGTCGGTGTGCCAAAAGAGAAAGCCAAGATCGATCCCACTGGAGTTGGAGACTCATTTAGATCTGGCTTTTTGGCTGGTTTATCTTGGGGCTTTGGCCACGAACGGTGTGCACAATTAGGTTCAATGCTTGCAACATTTTGTATTGAAACAAAAGGCACCCAAGAATATCGCTTTGATCGAGATGAGTTCTTAGCCCGCTTTACGCAGGCATACGGCAAGGCGGCCGCTGATGAAGTTTCCCACGAGATTAATCCTCGATTAGTTGGCTAGTTTCTAAGCTCAGTAACTACTTGTTTTAATATTGGTAAAAATCTTTCGACCTCTTCGAAAGTAGTTGCATGATGAATGGTAAGGCGCATATTTCCCGTTGTCGCAAGCCCCATTGCGGCAAGCACATGGCTTGGTTTCATATTTGCCGCAGAGCAGGCTGAGCCAGCATCGACGGCAAATCCACGCTTTGCTAACTCGTTGATCATTCTTTCCGAATCAATATCTGCAAATACTATTGAGATTAGATACGCACTTTGACCAGCGATAACGAAGGAATCAGGAATCTGGGTCTGAACAAAATTTCGAATCCTCTGACTTATTTCACTTATTTTATCGGCCAAATTCTTTTGATCCGCCACCCAACTATCAATGGCAATGGCTGAAGTAATAATTAGGGGCAATGAAACAGGCCCTGGACTGACCTTGTTATCCAAGTGAGGTAGAGGGTTTTTCCATAAGGCTTTTTTGGCGATAGCAAATAGCCCGAGTCCAGTTGGACCCATCCAACTCTGTGAATCCCAAAGCGCTGCACTCCAGTTTTCTGGGAGTTTCAAGCGAGTTCCTGAAGTTGTGGCATCAACGAAAAGGTTTACGCAGGTATTTGGGATGCTCTTTTGAATCACTCCAGTTTCCCGGTTTGCCAATTGGATCGATAAGAGATCGTTTGGTCCCACTTGCGAAAAGTCGACCTGGCCTAATTCATCGACCGCTAGCTCTTGCGAACTAGCAAGTGCTTGAGCCACTACGTGGCTAGCCATACGATCGGTTGCTGCGTATTTAAATGTTTGTCCTGGTTTGTAGAGCCCTGAGATTCCTAAGTGATATCCAAGGTTTGGTTCACCTAGAAAGTTGATCTCATCACTTCGCACTCCAAGATGGCCGGCAAAGGTTTCCTTAGCCTCATTTAACAAGATTGCAGCGCTTTTTGAGTCATCACTCAATTTGGCTGGACTTGGCCATCCTTGATCAAAGATGTGGGGCAGGGCCATTCGCGCCCCGTCATGAAGACGGGTCTCAGACTGAAAGTTGGAGGTGACTGAAACCACGCTTGGAAGATTACCCCCACCCGTCCAGGGACACGAATCGGGCAGTTATTCTTGCCTAATGCGTTTAAAGCCAACCCGTCCATTTCGTAAGACCGCACTCGCTAGCGCCGTTGTGCTCCTTTCGATGATCAGTCTTACCTCGTGTTCGACTTCGAATATTTCAGGGTTGGGTTTTGAAAAGAATTTATCAAGTGTCAACGACACCTCATTGTCTTTATGGCAAGGTGCTTGGATAGCTGCTGGCGTTGTAGGTCTATTCACTTTAATTCTTATCTTGTGGCCAGTTTTTCGCCACCGCCGTAAAGGTGATGAAGTTCCAAGGCAAACTCAGTACAACGTTCCAACTGAAATTGCTTACACGCTTATTCCATTTTTGATTGTTGCAGTACTTTTCTATTTCACTGCAAAAGATGAATCGAAAATTACAAAGGTCACACCATCTAGCGTTGCGGTCCACAACATTGCGGTAAACGCAATCCAATGGTCATGGCAATTTACATATAGTGATGTTCCAAACGCGCCAAAGATAACGGGTACGCCAGAGATTCCTCCGGTTCTAGTCGTGCCGCAAGGGGAGAAGGTTCGCTTCACATTGACATCAACGGACGTGGTTCACGGATTTTGGATCCCAGCATTTATGATCCAAATGCAAAATCTCCCAGGAGTCACCAACCACCTTGAATTCACCGCAAACAAACTTGGTGAATTTCCTGGTCGATGCAACATCTTGTGCGGCAGAAATCACTCACAAATGCTTTTCAAGGTGAAAGTAGTTTCACCTTCGGATTATCAAACATACATCTCCACTGTTAAGGCGGCATAACGATGACCACATACGCAGAGCGCACAGTTACCCCCGCAGGTACTCGTTCAGTAGCAAAAGCAAGTAAGGGCCGGCTTTTTGTTAAGTGGATAACTTCAACTGACCACAAGACGATCGGGTATTTGTACCTGATGACATCTTTCGCTTGGTTTCTAGTCGCCGGTGTTTTGGCTTTGTTCCTACGCGCGGAATTAGCTCGACCTGGAATGCAATTCTTCTCAAACGAGCAATACAACCAAATTTTTACAATGCACGGAACGATCATGCTTTTGATGTTTGCAACACCACTCTTTGTTGGCTTTGCAAACGTGATTATGCCGTTGCAAATTGGCGCAGCTGACGTAGCTTTTCCAAGACTTAATATGTTGTCTTACTGGCTCTATCTTTTTGGTGGAGCAATGGCTTTTGGTGGTTTCTTAAGTCCTGGCGGCGCAGCTTCATTTGGATGGACAGCCTATGCACCACTTGCAAATTCGCAGTATTCACCGGGTATCGGTGGTGACCTTTGGGTAATTGGGTTGGCCATTAGTGGAATTGGAACAATTCTCGGCGGCGTTAATTTCATTACAACTATTTTCACAATGCGCGCACCTGGCATGACCATGTTTCGGATGTCGATCTTTTCATGGAACGTTTTGCTGACTTCAATTCTTGTACTACTGGCATTCCCACCACTAGCGGCGGCATTTTTAGGGTTGGAATCAGATCGCATATTTGGCTCACATATCTTTGATCCCGCTAATGGTGGGGCAATGCTCTGGCAACACCTCTTCTGGTTCTTTGGTCATCCGGAGGTCTACATCCTGGCACTTCCATTCTTTGGAATTGCAACTGAAATCCTTCCAGTATTCAGCCGTAAGCCAATTTTTGGTTATAAGGGACTAATTGCAGCAACAATTGCAATCTCTGCACTTTCGGTTTCAGTATGGGCCCACCATATGTTTGCTAGCGGACAAGTTCTCCTTCCATTCTTCTCATTCATGACCTTCCTAATTGGAGTTCCAACCGGCGTTAAATTCTTTAACTGGATCGGAACTATGTGGCGCGGCTCTGTTTCCTTTGAAACACCAATGCTCTGGGTAATGGGAT
>CAIJOE010000103.1 GCA_903822245.1 uncultured Actinomycetes bacterium | reverse complement strand
GCTTATAGCTTTCCTGGAACTTCAGTTGCCCAAGCAGCCTTCATATCATTGCCGTTGGCCGAGAAATATCCTGGACGTAATGTAGTTATATCGATGCTAGAAATTCCAGCGGCAACAGTTGGATCTAGCTTTGAAACTGGAATTACTGGAAGTCCGTTCATGTTTCCAGCAACAATTAGATTCTGCGCTGCAGGTGAAAGAACCCAGTTAACCAAGGCACGAGCTGCTGAGCGATTCTTTGCAGTGGCTGGAATTGAAAGGAATGCTGGGCCACCATTTAGTGACGGAGCAGTAATGCCGTAGACCTTTATATCCTTTGGCATTGTGCCGGCCTTTAGCGCTGATGCAATCTGATCTGACCAAACTGGTGCAAGGTCAACTAATCCCTTAGCAAGAAGGTCAAGAGTTCCTGCATTGTTTGTTGGGTAGGTTCCATTTTGACCATATGTGTACTTATTAAGGCTGCGTAAAACTTCCCAGCCCTTAGCCCACTTAGCTTCAGTTTCTTTATCGGCGGCAGTCTGTAGCTTCAGAATATCTGCAGCTGTCATTTGGCTATCAAGAACTGTCGTGACGAATGAAGCGCCTGAGCCACCACCTGATGGGGCGTTATATGTGAACTTACCTGGGTTAGCTTTAACCCAAGCTAAAACCTCGGTAAGTGTCTTAGGCAGTGTCTTCACATTCTTTGAGTTATACGCCATCAACACAGTAGAAGCACGATATGGAATCGCGCCTTTACCGTTTGTTACAAGAACCTTAGGTACATACTTTAAGTTTGGAATCAAGCTGGTATAAGAAAGTGGGAATAGTAATCCTGCTCCACCAAGAGTGGTTGAAATACCGCCATCAATGAGGTCAATAGCAGGTTCACGCTTCGTTGCTACAGCTGCAGTGATTTTTGCAAGGGTCTGAGCATCATTTGCGCCATTGCGATCAAAGGTTACATTTACATCATATTGTGGGAAGTCTTTTGTGAACGCTGGAATTAATGTCTTAACCCAAAGATCTTGAATATTTGTATCAGCAGAGATGTATAGCTGAATTGTTGCTGAAGCAGCCTGGCTGCTTGGTGCAGTAACGCCAAGGCTCAACGTTGCAACAGTTGCCAGCGCAAGAGCGCTAAGCATCTTCTTCTTAAGTACGTTCTTAAACACAGTGAATCCTCCGATTAATCTAGTTTGAACTTTGACCCAATAGGACCTAGGTGACGGAACAATAAACTTTGCTTGGTTAACGGCTCGCGACAGAAGAGGGGTTGGCAGATGAAAAATGCGGAAATTAAAGAAACTACAAGTAGGTGCGTTAACCGAAAATTCAGTGTTTTCTACTCCTGTTACGCTTGGCTCATGAAAAAGTTGTTACCACTGGCACTTGTTGGCTCGTTATTTGCATTTATCTTCGTGGGCCATAGCCAGAGTTGGGCTGAAACCGTCGCATCAATCTCTAAAGCATGTCCAACTTCAGCCTTTCCAGATTTAAGTAAGTCGGCTGGTGCAGGAGTCGGATATAGCAAACCATCGATAACCGTTAGCTGTACCAGTAGCGAGCTAAAGGTGAGCTCTAACGGAATGATTAGTTTTGCATTTGTACCAAAGACACCCAATAGCCTTACTGAGCAGAGTTGGAATTGGTCGGTGCCGCTAAATCCAGTCAAGGCAAAATCAACAACTAGCATTAAGAATGTTCTAGGGACTCTTGGTTTTACCGTCAGCGGCATTCCGATTTATGGACCAACCGAAGGACAGCAGCCCATAGCGCAGGCTTTTGGTGATCCGGTTTATAACAAGATTCTTGATTCTTGCGGTGGCCATACCGGGCCTGGCCGCGAATACCATCATCACGCCATTACGCTCCAGGAACAATGCAATCTATCTAAGCAAACCATTTTGGGTTATGCGCTAGATGGCTTTCCTATATATACAACTTTGGGATGCCTGGATAAGAAATGCACCAGAAAATCACTCATGAAATCTGGGTATGTGAAGATCGGTGATCCAACTAAGAATTCTTGGGATGCATATACATATAAATCATCACGTGCGACAAATGTCTTGGATGCGTGTAATGGGCGCACCCAGCCTGATGGAACTTATGGTTATCACGTGACTAATGACTTTCCATACATAATTGGTTGCTTCACAGGAACCGCAACTTTGCCAAAAGGTCGCGCGGGTGAACCAATGCCACCCATGGGTGGACCAGGTCAGCCAGGAACAACTGCGCCGGTTAAACCTTAAAGTAAATTAGGCATTAAAGAATTTATATGGAATCGACTTATCTTCGACAAAACTAAGTGGCCGACCAATAGCTCTAGCTAGAAGTAAGTCTGCGAATTGCGGGTTGCGAGCCAGAATCGGCCCATGCATATATGTGCCAAAGACATTTCCAAGTACAGCGCCGTCGGTTTTGCTATCTCCGTTACCAAATCCAGAACTAACGGTTGAAAGCGCTTGTGCTGAAGGCCCAAGAATAGTTTTACCCGAATGATTTTCAAAGCCATTTAAATCTAAATTAAGAGAATTTGAATGCGCACGAACTTCGCCAACAAAGCGAGTCTTGCCGCCTGGCAAGCTCTCAACATCGAGTAAAGCCAGGCCATCTGCTTGTCGACCATTAGCCCAGAAACTATTTCCGATAATTTGAAAACCTGCACAGACTGCTAGAAGTACTGCGCCATCGGTGATCGCATCTTTTAGGGCACGGTCTCGATTAAGTGCTTCAAGTGATAGTAATTGAGCTGCATCTTCGGCACCACCTAAGAGATAGATATTTCCATCTCGGGGCAATGGTTGCTCGTAAGAGATATCAGTAATGGTTGTAGCTATGTCATGAAACTTAGCTCGATATGCCAGTACTTCGGCATTGCCTTGATCGCCGTAAGTGCCCAGCAATTCATTATGAATACGGATAATTTTAATTTGACTCACGCCACCACCAACTGAAAATAGGCGGTGTAGGCTGCTAAAACTTCAACCTTATCTCTGGTTGAAAAGTGCGAAAGAGCCGTTGCCATGCTCTTCTCTAAAGTATTGGTAATTCCGGCAACATGTAATCGGTAAGCGATATCGACTGCTCGCTCGCCACAAATGACTATCGTCTTACCTCGCAGCGATTCAAATGAGACATCCCAAAGCCAAGAGGTATCAAGGCCATCTACCTCGCGCGCATTTAAAATCAAAAGTACTTTATCGGCCTGCACGCTTTGTAATGCTTCACTCCATGATGCCGGGTTCTTTACCAGCCGTATTGAACAATCAATTCCCGATAATTTCTTTCTCGCAACTCGCTCTAATTTCTTCGGGTCAAATTCAATTTCCGCGGCACCAAGTGCCGATCCTGCAATATTTGCTAATTCGGCATTTCGATAGGCGGCCGAACCTGGCTCTCTAATCAGGTCAGCATGAGCATTTGTTAAGCCACACGAACAGGCGAAATTGGCACCCGACCAATGTAGATATTTTCCACACGAAGGGCATACTGCGCCATCTCGATGATGGCGACCCCCAAATGAGACTTTCAAACTCTTCTTCGCCCCTGATAGCGCATATGCAATAAATGGATCATCGATATCGCCAATAAAGAGAGTTTCAGGCGCTGCATCAACGGCGACTTTCCAACGCTCGGCAACCTTCTTAACTTCATGCATGCGATGGAGTTGATCGCGCGACAAATTTAAGAGTAAAACCACCTGCGGATTAGTTTGCGCGATTAAGCGCGGCAGGTAAAGCTCATCGACTTCAAGAACTACAAAATCTGACGGTTTAATTAAGGTTGTCGCGCTTCCGCGATCTAGATTTGAACCTGAATTATTACTTACCGTCGAACCTAATTGAGCTACAAGTTGAGCCAAGGCTCTAGTGGTTGAGGTTTTACCATTTGTTCCGGAGACTAAAAGTAATGTGCGATTTCGAGAAAGTGAATGAAGTGCACCTGGATAGAGAGTAAGCAGAATTTTTCCCGGAATCGTTTCGCCAGATCTGCGAAGTATTTTCTGAGATAGAAAGCCGGCCAATCTGGCAATAATCAGGCTTAATCGCAATCTCACGTAGCAAGGGTATTACTTTTCTTGAGATACATCCCGCAAATTTAGGATCCTGAAAACGGATTTAGCCCAGAGGTACTCCCAAGATTGCTCTTACCTCTTCAAACATCGTGTAGAAGTCAGTCAATGAAACACCAGTTGCGGCCGCGAAGGCTTGGCTAAAATTCATTCCTTTGCCGAGATTGGCATAGATTGCAATCATTTTGCTCATGCCGACATTTGCCACGATAAATTCAGCTGCAATTTCACCAATTCCATATGCGTCAATTTTTGGATTGTCCGTAGGATAAATATCGATCAACGGTTTGGTCTTTGTTTCAGGCCCATCAGTTGCATATCTATCAATACTTGTTTGCCTTCCGGTCGTTGCATAATTATCGAATCCTAAATAACTCGAGGTTTGCAACCCAACAAACATGGCAGAACCCTCCCAGATCCAGTTCGGAGCGAATAATCCACCCGACTGGTTCTTTTTTGCCAAAGACTCTTGAATCGTGTGAAAGAACTCGTGTCCACCAGTTTGGGCTAATCCAGGCTTACCTACCCCATTAGGCAAGTCCAACATTGGCTCTAATCTTTTCGTATTAAAAGTTATGAATTCTGTTCCGCCATAAGCGCCTGAAGAATCGAAACGACTGGCAACCGAACTTACTATCTGCGGTGATTGCCCAATGCTATTTAAGGTTTGCTCGTACCAACTTTTAGTTTGCCCAATGACTGGATAATAAGTTTTTGCAAATTTTGGATATTCAAAAGTTTTGGCCACGAGGTTAATCGAATCCGTTATCCATTTCTTCACCATTGGATTCTCGCCACCCTCATATTTAAATTCAATATTTGGATTTGGATCTCTTACCGTCGCAACATAGGAAGTAAATTCTTTGGTGGCAGTTGCGGCAACT
>CAIJOE010000102.1 GCA_903822245.1 uncultured Actinomycetes bacterium | reverse complement strand
TACGACCAAGCGAAATTGATTTAATTTTCATTTGTCTGTCTCCATTTTAAAAATTATGGCTTTAAAAGCAACTTACCTAGTATCTTGCCGCTGTCAAACAATTCATGTGCTTTTCGTGCGTCTTTGAGTTGCATCCGTTGGGAGATTGTTGGCCGAATAGTGCCACTTGCCAACATTGGCAGGAGTTCATCCATGGCCGCTCTTCTCCGCTCTGGCGATTTGTCAAATACATGCATTGAGAAAAATCGAAATCCTAATGAATCACCGAAGCGCTGCTGCATTGCTGCAGCATAAGATGGATCTGGAATGCCCTCAAGCATCCCGTAATTTATAACTAAGCCAAGCGGAGCAAGATAACTAAAGTTACGATGAAACTCTTGACCACCAACTGGGTCAAGAACTAGATCAACTCCTTTGCCTCTTGTCAGTATTGCAATTCGTTCTTCTACGTTCTCAGTTTTATAGTTGATGATTGAATTTGCACCGAGCTCCATAGCAAAGTTGCATTTTTCAGAACTACCAGCTAGAGCAATGATCGTCTTACCCGCAATCTTTGCTAATTCAACTATTGCTGACCCAACCCCACCTGCGGCTGCCCAAACAAGAACTGTTGAAAATCGATGGCCATTAGGTGCGCTGTGTAAAAGATGCCAGGCAACTTGGTAGTTAGAAAGGCAGGCGGCAGCTTCTAGGTCAACACCTGATGGCAATGAATACACAGCATTTGCGTTAGCGCATAGAAACTGTGCATAACAATTTCCTCGAAATGCGAGTTCCCGAGCTGAAACGAAGACTGCGTCGCCTACTTGTAAATTCGTAACTTTTGGACCTTTGGCAACAACGTATCCAGACATTTCGATACCTATAACTGCTGGCATCGGAGGCATCCAGGGATAGCGACCAGTTCGAACAAGTACATCAGGCATTCCAACGCCAATTGAATGTGCCTGGACTAAGACTTCATCGTCTTTCGGTTGAGGAGTAGGCAAATCTACAAACTCGAGTACCTCAGGCCCACCAGTAGTTCTAATCTGAACTGCCTTCATAAGTGATCTCCAAAGGTTAATGGACCAATACCCAGTCCTTCATTAAGAATTCGCTGATCCAACACTCCTATACAAGCTGCAATGTTTCTTAGCGTGGGAACTGCCACTTTAGTAAGACCTGCTATTTCTATAACCGACCCCAAAATAGCTTGCCATTCAAGGGGTCTACCCGCTCTCACATCCTGCAACATTGAAGGAATTTGTGTGTAATTTCCAGTGACTCTAAGAATTTCAGCGTCTGAGTCGCAATCAACTTTTATCCCAACAGAGGCAGCTACTAGAGAGCCTTCCTCCAAAATAGATTTGACCAACTCCTTTGCTTGAGGGAAGTCAGCAATGGCGCCTGCTGGCGACTGGGTGAGCGCTGTCAAGGGATTCCAAACCAAATTCACCATCAGCTTGATCCATTTCGCAGCACGAATGTCATATGTAATTTCAACTGGTAAGCCAGCTCCTCTCACCATAGATGCGATGGCATCTAACCTTGACCTATGCTCACCATCCAATTCCCCTATAACTAGCCGGTCGGCTCGAACTTCTGGAACATACAGTTGCCCAGGCTTGATCGCCATCACAGGCTTGTGAATCACAGCACCTATGACTTGGCTTAGGTTGATATATTTTTTTAAAATTCCATCTGGGTCCAATGAGCTTAGTGAAGCACCACGCCAAGGAGAATCAATTCCCTGGAAATACCACCAAGGAAGACCGTTTTGAATCATCACCATGCAACCTTGTGGTTTCAACTTGGAGACAATATTTTCAGCTGAGGAGGCGATTTGCATAGATTTCAGCGTGACAAATATCAAGTCAAACAAACCATCCGACTCATCTGAGGTAAGAACTGGTGGGTTGACTACTAGGCGCTCGTTTCCAACGGCCCAATCCACCACCAATCCATGGGATTTGATTACATCAAACGTTGCACCACGTGCAAGTATCGTGATATCCACACCAGATCGCGAAAGAATCGCACCCAAATAACCGCCGATTGCACCGGCACCATATATGAGAACCCGCATCAGTCCTGCATAGGAATCTTGGCGTCCTTAACTATCTTTGAATAAAGCGCCATATCGTCACGAATTAATTGCCCCATTTGCTGAGGAGAACTTCCAGATGCAACAAGGCTTAATCCTTTGGCTTTGGCAAGTACTTCGGGGGACTTGAGAGCCTCAATAGCAGCAGCGTTAAGCCT
>CAIJOE010000101.1 GCA_903822245.1 uncultured Actinomycetes bacterium | reverse complement strand
TTCTTGGCTGGTGCAGCCTTTTCAAACTTTGCTGGCTCATATTTCTTAGCAAACTTCTTTGGAGCTCCCTTGTTCTTATCTGGAGCTGCCTTCTTAAATGAGCTCGTCTTTGCACCACTCTTTTCAGATGGAGCTTGCTCATCCTTGCGCCAAGTTCCTGTGGCCGGACGTGAATCAGACTTAAAGTTCTTCTTAGGCTTACTAAAGCGATCTACCTTTGCTGGTCGATCTGACTTTTCAAATCGTTCAGCCTTTGGGTGGCGGTCAGCACGAAATACTTTTGCAGACTTTTCTTTCTTTTCAAAGAATTCTTTTGAAGCGCGAAATGGTTTTTCACTACGTTCACTTCGCTCTGGCTTTTCAAAACGCTCAGCTCTTGCTGGACGATCCTCATACTTTGGCTTAGCTGGTGCTTGGCCACGGAATGAACGCACTGGCTTGTCAGAGCGAGCTGGGCGATCTGAAGATTCTTCTTCTGAACGTCGTCCGCCACCTTCGGTGCGCTTCTTAAAGCTTCCAGTGTGACCACGGCGGAATCCACCACGATCTCCACGGTCGCGGCTTCCCCGATCATTACGTCCTGGCTTCTCGGCCTCAACAATCACCGGGATCCCTGAAGGCTCCTGGGCACCTGTTAATTTAAATAATTCTGGGTCAGAAGGCTTTGCATAAACCTCAGCAAGTTTTACCTTTGCTTGGTTTGTAATTCCGTATACGCCCTTTTTCTGTTTGTGAGTCGCAAGAGTCACAACTACTCCAGTTGCTCCTGCACGCGCAGTACGACCAGCGCGGTGTAAATAATCTTTGTGATCTGCAGGTGCGTCATAGTGAACGACTAATGAAACATCATCAACGTGAATTCCACGAGCCGCAACATCGGTTGCAACTAATGAATTAGCACGGCCATCTTTAAACGCCGCTAGAACTCGGGTTCGCTGACCTTGTGATTTTCCGCCATGCAAAACGCCAACTGCAACTCCAGCACGAAGCATCTTCTCGGCAAGTTTATCTGCGCCATGCTTGGTTCGAGTAAAGAAAATAGTTCTTCCATCGCGGGCCGCTATTTGGGTGGCAACAATGTCCTTAACACCTTGGTCAACAATTAAGACGTGGTGCAACATATTTTCAGCGCGAGACTTTTCATTCTCAAGTGAGTGTGTGATTGGATCCTTAAGGAATCGCTTAACTAGTGAATCAACATCGCGATCAAGGGTTGCTGAGAATAGTAGGCGCTGACCATCTTGCTTTGTCTGCTCCAAAATTTCTTTAACAACTGGCAAGAATCCCATATCAGCCATCTGATCAGCTTCGTCTAGAACCGTAATCATTACATCATCTAGAACTACATGCTTCTTTTGAATAAGGTCAATAAGGCGTCCTGGGGTTGCAACAAGAATTGTTACACCGCTTCGAAGTGATTTGATTTGGCCAACATATGAAAGTCCACCAGCAACTACTTGAGTGCTTAAGCCAACCTTGCGTGAGAGTGGGCCAACTACATCAGAGATTTGAACAGCAAGCTCGCGCGTTGGTGAAAGTATCAAACCAAGTGGGCGGTGTGGCTTTGCGGTACGACCTTCAAGCCTGGTGAGCATGGCAAGTCCAAAAGCCAGCGTCTTTCCTGAACCGGTTTGCCCACGGCCTAAAACATCGCGACCTTTGATTGCATCAGGGAGCGTAGCTTTTTGAATTGGGAAGGGGGATGAGATCCCTTGAGCGTCCAGCGCTTCTACGAGCGCAGGAGCAATACCTAAATCTTTAAATGACATAAAAATACCAATCGAGACATCAAGCGCGTCTCGTGGTGCAATTTATTAAGACTCGCATGCGAACCATTAGCTTTGCCAGAGGGTTCTAATTTGGGGAAGTTGCGGTTGCAACGACTTGCCTAATTGTAACCTACTTAATTACCTTCCTTCGCCACGTTGCATATTGCGAAGCAAGTGGATCGGTAATTTGTGCGTATTTGCGGCCTGTAGCCCGCGTGAGTAATAAATCTGCAAATTCTGGATTTCTGGCCAATATTGGCCCGTGCATATACGTTCCAAAGATATTTGCACTAACCGCTCCATCATATTTTCCATCACCATTACCGTGGCCGGATTCAACTTTTCCAAATGGAGTGGCGTTGGAACCTAAAACTGTTTTGCCTGAGTGATTCTCAAATCCTGTTAAATCAATACTCAAATTTGTAGATTTAATTCTTACGTCTCCGACAAACCTCTTATCCCCGGGAGTAGTTGTAACATCTAATAAACCAAGCCCCGTAACTTCTTTTCCATTAGCCCAGAAACTATTTCCAATTATTTGAAATCCGGCGCAAACCGCAAGAATTACGGCGCCCCGCTCGATAACTAAATCTAAGACTTCACGATCTCTTTGCATCGCTTCCAGACTCAATAGCTGCGCTGAATCTTCGGCGCCCCCAAGTAAATAAATATCACCATTAGTTGGTAGCGGATCGTTATAGCCAACATCAATAATATTCCCAGTAATCCCATGAAATTTTCCGCGGAAAACTAGCACTTCAGCATTGCCTTGATCGCCATAAGTACCAAGAAGTTCATTATGGATTCGAACAATATTTATTCGACTCATGCCCCCACCAACCCAAAGTAGGCGGTGTATGCAGCTAGAACATCAACGCTGCTTCCCGGTGTGAATTTTGAAATTGCTTTTTCAAAACTTTCACTTTGCTCGCTCTTAATACCTTGAACATGTAAACGGTATGCAATATCTAAGGCACGCTCTCCGGTGACAATTACCCGACGATTTCGTAAAGTTTCAAAGGAAATATCCCAAAGCCATGAAGTATCTATTCCGTCTACTTGCCGGGCATTAACAATAAGAACTACATCTTGGCTTGAAACACTCCTAAGTGCTTCCTCCCAAGAAGCCGGATTCTTAGTTAAGCGTAGTTTTGCAATAACGCCTTTGTAATCCTTAACAACACTTCGCTCTAATTCCGCTTCATTAATCGCAATTGGCTTAGTCCCTATGACCGAGCCAGCAACATTTGCTAGTACCGAATTTCGATATGCGGCACTGCCATTTTCATATTCTTGATCAGGATTTGTATTAGTAAGGCCGCAAGAACACTTGTAATTATTCTTATTCCACTTCATATATTTGCCACAAGCTGGGCAAACTGCGCCATCTTTATGCTTCTTGCCGCCAAATGAAATGCCGATTTTATTTGTCGCGGCCGAAAGTGCATATGCCACGAAGGGGTCATCGACATCCCCCACAAAAGTAGTTTCTGGAAGTGTGGCTGCTAGTTGGTGCCAACGATCGGCCACGCGCTTAACTTCATGCATCCGGTGGAGTTGATCCCGGCTTAAGTTTAGAAGCAAGACGACTTTTGGTTTTGTTTCACTTGCAACTTTAGTTAGGTGTAATTCATCTACTTCAAGCACCACAAATTTTGAATGGCTCATTAAAGTTGTTGCTGCGCCGCGATCTAAATTTGACCCAGTGCTATTACTAACGGTTGGACCTTTGCTTGAAACTGCTTTGGTTAGTGCCTTAGTAGTCGATGTCTTGCCATTAGTACCAGAAACCAAAAGAACTGTGCGGTTATTTGATAAAGCTTGTAAAGCTTTTGGGTAAAGCTGTAGAAGAACTTTGCCTGGGATTGTCTTACCTGATTTACGAAGCAGAGTCTTGGAAATCCAACCCGAGAGCGCAGCAATCAGCATTGCAATGCGAAGGCGCAATTTAATCTCCCCTTTTGGTTACTACAGACCTAGAGGGTAATTGTAAGTGTGAATGTGCTTAAACCTTTAATAGATAGTCCAGGACCTGATCCGCGCTCCAACCTTGTGGATACAAATCTAAGAGAGCTTTCGAGCCTGTTAAATCTGATCCCAGAGTGATCATTGGAAGCTCGGTATAACCACCAGGGCGAATCTGTGCCAAACCAATATCTGCCATAAGGCCATTACAAAGACATTTGATGTTTTTTGCATCTTCAGCCTTGCCATTTTTAAAGACGAAAGTGTTTTCCGGTTCCCCCGGGCAGCGATAACCAATTCGCTTTCCATCGCGCTCAAAGGGTGTGCGTAGATACCCCAGATCACAAACACGAATTCGTTTTTCATAATTAATTGGATTGCTTAAGGTCGATTCAAGTTCCACCAATTTGAAAGGAAAACCAGTTGAAGATGCTTTTGGATCGGTTTTAACCACTAATTCATCGAGGGCTAACCTTTCTAACAACTCTGCGCGAAGTTGAGTTGTTAACCCAGATTCACTAGCCAAAGCAAAAATAGTTCCTACTTGAATTCCTGTTGCCCCTAATTGCTTTGCTTGCTGCAATTTTTCTGGCGTCGAATAACTTCCAGCAAGCCAAAATGGCAGGCCTGTTGAAGCTACCTTTGAAATATCTGCCATATCTTTTTCGCTAAATTGAGATTGTCCATCAGGACCAACTGGTGTTGAGCCACGTGGCGGCGCATTATGCCCGCCAGCAGTTGGGCCTTCAACAACAAAGCCGTCAGGTCTGGTAACTTCATCGCGATTTAGGTAGGCGGATAAAGCGTGTGAAGAAATTATTGCCAAGAAATTAGGCTTTGAAATTGTTATCTCATTTGCTCCAAAAACAATCTGGGGATCAAAACGGGATTTATATTC